>CAJXKR010000017.1 GCA_913055815.1 uncultured Desulfohalobiaceae bacterium
TCCATCCCCGCACCCAGGGCAGCATCCACCAGGCGGGTGGAATAACCCTGCTGGGTAAGATAGGCTTTCAGGCGCTGTCCGAAAAAATCCTCCAAGGCACTCCAGGCGTCATTGAGGGAAAGTTTCCACTCCACTTCTCCATAGTATTCATGGGACTTGGCGAATAATTCCCGCAGTGAAAAACGCAGACCGTGCTCCAGGACAGTACGGATAATCCCCAGTGCCTGGCGTCTCAGGGCATAGGGGTCCTGTGCCCCTGTGGGTATCATGTTCAATCCAAAGCAACCGTACAGATTGTCCACCTTGTCCACGACTGAGAGGATAGCTCCATCCAGGGTCTCGGGCACGGAAGAATCCTGGCCCAAAGGCAGGTAGTGCTCGTATATTGCCTTTCCGACTTTCTCGGCCTCCCCCTTCTGCCTGGCATAAATTCCGCCCATGATACCCTGCAGGTCGGAAAATTCACCTACCATCTCGGAGACAAGATCGACTTTGGCAAAAAATGCGGCCCGTTCAACATCCTGTTTCTCCTCCGGGGCAATCTGCTCCACCAGGTAGCGACTCAACCACTGCAGTCTGACCGCCTTATCCCCCATGGTGCCCAAGGGTCCCATAAAAACCACTTTATTCAGTTCCTCGCTCCATTTCTGCAGGGAATTGTTGCTGTCAGTCTCCCAAAAGAACCAGGCGTCTTCCAATCTGGCCTTCAGGACCCTTTCCCATCCCTTTCTAACCAGATCCAAGTCCGCTGGTTCCAGATTCAGGCAACAAAGGAAGTATGGCAAGAGATTTCCCTGTTCGTCCTCTATGCCGAAACTCTTTTGATGGCTCTCCATACTGGTAATAAGCACTTCCTTGGGGAGTTCCATGTACTTGGCATCGATTTCTCCCATGACCGGCTTGGGATATTCTGCCAGATCAGCTACTTCACCCAATAATCCGGTGTCCCAAACCACCTTTCCCTGAATGCCCTCCGCCAGTTTGTCACCGTTTTCCTTGATAATTTGTTTTCTCTTCTCCGAGTTCAGAACTATACCGCCCCGATTCTCGATCAGATCCAAATACTGATCCGCCTCTTCTATCTTCCAGGGTCCGGCCCCCATAACCCGGTGTCCCCAACTGTACCTGTCAGACTGCAGAGAGGCTATCTGAAAAGGGACTACTTCCTGATCAAAAAGGCACAGTATCCAACGTATGGGACGGCCAAAATTAAAACCGGATTTTTCCCAGCGCATTTTCTTGGGGAAACTCAAATTGGAGATCGCATCCACACAGATGTCCGGCATCAGGTCCCAGGTCCTGTTACCACCCACTGTCTTGGTTGCAGCCAGATAATTTCCCTTATCGGTTTGTTTGGTGAACAAGTCCTCTTGGCTTACTCCCTGTTTCTGCAAAAAGCCGCTCCCTGCTTTGGTCAATTGCCAGTCCCCGTCATAGGCTATATTAACAGGGGGGCCCATGACTATTTCCTGTTTTTCTTCCTGGAGAGAACTGATATTGGATATACACACCACCAGGCGTCTGGGAGTGGAAAAGGCGCTTAATTCGGAATAGTCGATATTTTCGGCACTCAGATAATCCTGGAAAAGTTTCCGGAAATTCTTCTCCAGATTTGGCAAAAACCTTGCAGGCATTTCCTCGGTTCCGATTTCAATCACAAACTCTGACATGACAAATCCTTTTTTGATATTTTGTTCCGAACTAAGAAGTTCGAAGTTCTAGGTAGTTCCCATCCGGAAATTCCTAATTTCCGGATATGGAAGTAGTAAGTTTTCAATTCGGAAACTACAATTTGGCAGTTTCCGGATGAAACTAGCCTGCTTCCCGCAGCATGGGGTATCCCATTTCCTCTCTCTGCTTTGCATACATTGAGGCCACTTTAGAGGCCAAATTCCTCACCCTGGCTATATAACTGGTTCTCTCGGTGATGGAAATCGCTCCCCTGGCCTCGAGCAGATTGAAAAGATGTGAGCACTTCAGGCAATAATCGTAGGCAGGCCAGGGCAGGTCCTCTTCACACAGTTTCAGGCATTCCTGTTCACAGGAATCAAAGAAATTGAAAAGCATGGGTATACTGCTTTTCTCAAAATTGTACTTGGAATGTTCATATTCGGTCTGTAGATGTATATGGCCGTACAGGCAGTATTCGTTCCATTGCAAATCAAACACCGACTCTACTCCCTGCAGATACATACAGATCCGCTCCAGTCCGTAGGTAAGCTCCAGGCTTATGGGCTCCATGTCAATACCGCCCAATTGCTGGAAATAGGTAAACTGGGTTATCTCCATGCCATCCAGCCAGACTTCCCATCCAAGTCCCCAAGCCCCCAGGGTGGGGGACTCCCAATCGTCCTCCACAAAACGGATATCGTGTTCATTGGGATTTATACCCAGGGCATACAAACTCTTTAAATAGATTTCCTGGGCATCTTCCGGTGCGGGTTTCAAGATCACCTGGTACTGGTAGTGCTGCTGCAGCCTGTTGGGGTTTTCCCCGTATCTACCGTCGGCAGGCCGTCTGGAAGGCTGGACGTATCCGGTATACCATGGTTCCGGACCGATAACCCGAAGCGCGGTAGCCGGATGAAAGGTTCCTGCTCCCACTTCCACATCAAAAGGCTGATGCAAAACACAGCCGTACGAGGACCAATATCGATGCAAATTCAGTATTGCGTCTTGAAAATACATAAGTACTCCTAAACAGGCATAGCCTAATATTTTTTTGTTACTTCGCTACAAGTTGCCGGAGCCAGCCCCAATCCAGGTCTTACTGAATGCTGGCAAGATTTGATTTATATCCCCAGCCCACAATCAATATGATCATACCTGCCTAAAATGTCCGGCTTCCCAGACCAAGCCCAAATGATACTGTACGAACCGGTCCATGACCTGCATTGTTTTTTTATCCAGTTTCTTGTAAACAGATTCATCTACCCAACTGCCGGGAAGTCCGCTAATTATGCTCTCCAAACCCAACAGGGAACTGGCTCCCAGTCTTATCCCTGTGGAGGAAGCAGCCGGGAAACAATCCCCACAACAAATCCTTCCCTCTCTCAAGATAAAAATGAAATTGCTGCCGCTATCTGCTTTAACCTTTTTCCCGCACAGGGAACAATTCAAAATATCCGGGTAATACCCATATTCCACGGTTATCCTGGTCCTGAACAACAGAGGGAATGCAGCAGGAACAAAGACATCGCTATCCAGGATCTGCAGAGCCTTCAAGATAAGGTAAAAGGCTGCCCTGGAATCATCCTCTCCCAAATGCGCAGCTTCAATAAACTTTAGACAGTTGACCGCCATTCCCAGTCTGTTCAGGCTCCTGGTGATGCCCGGGAATCTCTGTAACAATGTACCTTCTTGCAGATATAAATACTTACCAGTAGGATTGGAAACCACCTTGAACAATACCTGGTTCAATATATCCAAGCATCCCGGAAACCTGCGTTTACTCCTGTACCCACCGAATGCAAAGGCTGTCAATATTCCCCGGCTGGGAGTCAAAAACCGGACCCAACAATCTATCTCTCTTAGTTGGCCGATTTTCAGAATAATAACTTCTTCTGTAAATTCTTCCCTGGGCATACTGGCTAAAGAGTTAAAAGTTCAAAGCTGAAAGCTCAAAGCAAATCTGTTGAATCCAATAATTCTTGGCTTTCCTGCCGGGCACAACAAAGCATGGATGAGCTGTTAAGTTCTTGAGTTAACAAGCTGTTAAGTAAGAATCATAAAATTAGTTAAAATATCATCTTACTTAAAACTTCTAAAACCTTAAAACCTTTTTAATATCAGGGGAAATTCAGGATCTTAACCTCTCCGGGCTCCGCATCCAGGGGATACTCTTCCCCGTCGTAACGCAGTTTCACCCCTCCTGCATTTCCCAGCTTGAGTTGCAAAGAGTCGAAAAATTTGAGATCCAGGTCTTCACCGGAATAAAGGTAGACGTCCTTGATGTTGCCATCCATCTCTGCCTGTAGCCAACAGGGTTCTTGGGCGACAACAGTCAATACATGGAAATTACTTTCCTTATCAATACTCTTTTGGCTGCTATTATTGTTTTCGCCAGTCTGGTTTTTCTGCATTATCTTTTGAATAGATTCGGTTTTATTGAAATCCCTGTTTTTATCAGAAGAAGCATTGACAGAAGCAAAGTCCTTTTTGGACACCTCCTCGGATTTTATTTCATCCGTGTCTTTTTGGATTTGGTTGTCTACTTTTTCCGAGTCTTGAAAGGAGTTCAAGTAAAACCCCTTGAAAACAAACCAGCCGGCTATCATTAGCATAAGCAAAATTATGACCAGGATAAACTTGGCCCTGTGCCTGGACGGAGAAATAGACTTGTACCCGTTCTCGCTCTCCTCATCCTCCATAGACATGTTCCTGGTGAATTGCCTGCCCAAATCCTCTGCGTCCAGGCCCAAAAAATCCGCATAACTCTTGATAAACCCCTTTACATACACGGGATGAGGAAGTCCATCCAGGACACCTTGTTCAATACGTTGCAACACATAGGGACTTATTTTAGTTTCATTGTGCACATCTTCCAGAGTGTAACCTTGATTGACGCGTTCATTCTTGAGCCCTTCACCTATTTCGCTTATATCCATATCCGCTCTCCGTTCCCACGGTTAATTTGTTAAATTGTGCTTGGAGCAAAACTCCCCCACCTACATCAATGCTTTAAGACCTCGCTCCTTGTTTCCGGGCAAGTTAACATCCAATCACGGTTCTCAGTCAGGCACTATCCAGTTATATTACAGCTTCACTTTCACCACTGCCTCGGAACGCAGGTTTTCCACATATTCCTTGTATCTTTTCTGCAACTTTTGGGAATATATTTTCTCCCGAATCCGGTCCCTGACTTCTTGCAGGGGAATCTTTTTTTTCGACAACTCCGAGTTAAGCATAAACGCACCATAGCCCCTTTCCAAGGGGACAATCCCGCTCACTTCACCAGAATCCATACCTCTTATAACTTCTTTCCAATCCTCTTTCATTTCGCTCCATTCAAATGTCCCTAGACAACCACCGTTATCTGTAGCCGGACCTTGGGAAAACCGTTCCGCAGCTTGGGTAAAAGAAATTTCTCCCTTGTCGATCCTTTGAACCACCTCCTGCAATCTCTTCCTGTCCTGCATCAAGATAACACAAATTGTACACTCCTTGGGCTCTAGGTATTTATCCCGGTGTTTGTTGTAATAGTCTTCAACTTCCTGTGCAGTCACTACTACCTTTTGCCTGACCATGGATGTCAATAGTTTATTCTTTTTGATCTGTTTTTTTATCCTGGACTTGTACTCTTGCAAATTCATATTTCTCCGCCGCAGTACTTCCTTGAATCTTTCCTCGGAAACACCTCGCGAATCCAGCATTTGTTTCATCCTGTTCTCAACTTCGAACTCGGAGACTGTAATTCCCAACCTGTCTGCTTCCTGTTGCAACAAAATATCATTTATCATCGAGGTAAGGACCTGTTTTTTCATCTTGGCATCTTCTCCTGCAACTTGCAGTTGGTTTTCCGCCGATCTCCTGCTATCCATACGCTGATTCAACTCATGCAGGGTCACTATATCCCCATTTACAACCGCCACTACCTTATCCAGCATTTTTCCCTGGGCAATTGCAGCCCCAAAAGAAAGCATCATTATACAGATTAACAGCTTATACTTTAACATATTAGACCTCTACAGCGGTGTTAGATGTTGTGCGTAGTTTTTCCAAAAGTACTTTTGCCTCGAACATGACTTCGACAATACTATCCTTGTTCTCGGGTCGCAACTCCAACTTGGCCGGGGGATTGAAGTTCAGGATTTCCTGGTTTTCTTCCATCCAATTTATGAATATCTGGGGATCCACAGGCTGCACGTTTTCCGACCAATGCACCACAATCCGGCCTGAGTAAAGATCGGCCCTTTCCACCTGCAACAAGGACATTTGCCTTTTCAGCTTTATGACTGCAGCCAGATTATCAACCTGCACCGGGGGATGGCCAAAACGATCCCGTATCTCCTCCAGCAACTTGTCCAGGGTGGCATCGCTTTTACTGGATACCAACTCCTTGTAATAGTGCAAGCGCAATTCCGGATCCGCTATATAGTCACCCGGGATATTGGCTTCAAATGTAATATTGAGCTCCGGCTCGGTTTCCTGTCTGAGAGGCTGACCCTTCACCCTTCTTACTTCCTGTTCCAGCATCTCCAAAAACAAATCCAGACCTATCTTGTTTATACTCCCGGACTGGACTTCCCCCAGGATATTTCCAGCTCCCCGCAGGCGCAAGTCTTCTCTTGCAACTTGAAATCCCGCCCCCAGATAATCCATATCCAGTATTGTCTGCATTCTCTTGGCAGTATTACTGGGAAGTTTTTCCCTGGAGGGGACCACGAAATAAGCAAACGCCTGTTCACTGGATCTTCCCACCCTGCCCCGCAATTGGTAGAGCTGTCCCAAACCGAACATCTGGGCCTGATCAACAACCAGGGTATTTGCATTGGGAAAATCCAAACCAGACTCTATAATGGCTGTGGTCACCAAAACATCCAATTCCCCGTGCCAAAACAAATGCATATTCTCTTCTAATCTCTTTTCACTCATTTGTCCATGGGCCATACCAACTCTTGCCCCTGGCACGAGGGATTGCACGTATTCCTTGACCCGCTCCAGGCCCTTGACACGGTTGTATACCCAAAAGACCTGGCCGTTTCTGTCCAGTTCCTGTTGCAATATCCCCTTCAACATTTCCGGGTCCCTTTCCACCAGGGCACTCTGCACAGCTTTCCTCTCCTGGGGAGGAGTCTCGATCAGGCTAAGCTGCCTGATTCCGGAGAGTGAAAGCTGCAATGTCCGAGGTATCGGAGTTGCGGTTAGAGTCAACACATCTATATTCTGCCTGATCTGTTTCAATTTTTCCTTGTGCCTAACACCGAAGCGTTGTTCCTCATCCAGGATAAACAGGCTCAGCCTGGGCATGTACACATCATTGGACAACACCCTGTGTGTACCGATCAGAATATCGATTTCCCCGTTTTCAGCTGAAGCAATTATCTTCTTTTGCTCCTTGGCAGAGATGAACCTGCTTATCATCGCAATCCGTACCGGGAATCCCTCCATTCTCTTTTGGAAATTCTGGTAGTGTTGTTCAGCCAACACTGTTGTCGGACAGAGCAGGCAGACTTGTTTTCCGGAGATAACGGCCCGGAAGGCCGCCCGAATTGCCACTTCAGTCTTGCCAAATCCGGAATCCCCGCAAACCAGGCGGTCCATGGGCTCGGGAGAATCCATATCATTTTGCACCGCCTTTATAGCTTGCTCTTGATCGGCAGTCTCCTCAAAGTCGAAGGTTGCTTCGAATTCCTTGTACAAGTCCTCTGGAGGGGAATAGCTGTATCCCTTGGCCACACTCCTGTAGGCGTACATCTCCACGAGATCGTGCGCTATCTCCTGCAATGCCTTTCTCGCCTTTTCCTTGGCCTTGTTCCAACCGCTCCCTCCCAGTTTATCCAGGGCAGGAGCCGCACCCTCAGGCCCCTTATACTTCTGGATCAGGTTCAACTTGTCCACTGGTACATAGAGTTTGTCTCCCCCTGCGTAATCCAGCACCAAGTAATCGTTGCCGGTATTGTTGGCCTGCAAGCGGGTCAGGCCGGCGAACCTGCCCAATCCGTAATCCCTGTGCACCAGCAAATCGTCTTTCTTGATATCCTCGTAGGTCTGCAGTCCGTCAAACTGCTCATCAGAGATCCTTTTTTTCCTTTTCCCTCCCTGTCTGGGGTGCAGGACCTCTTCGGAAAGCAGCATCACATGATTCCATTCCATCTGCAGGCCGTATTCCAGGGAGGCAATGTCAGTATATATCCCCTTTTTTTGCGGGTTATATCCGTCCACTATACTTACATCCGCATCTTCGACCAATTGACGGAATTTTTTCCTGCTATTATCACTCTTGAAACCGAGTACAACTTGATTCTTGGTCCTCCTCCAATCGGAAAGTGCAGACAAAAGCGCTTTTAATGGCCTATTCTTCTGTTCGGGTTGCCAAAACAGTTCCCCGAAATTGTCAAACTTTTTCTCCGGCAATTCTATGCCTTGCTTGCGGCTGCCCACCGGCAAGTCCTCGAACAGTATCTGTGCCTGGTTGATCCATACTTCCCTGGCACTACCCACGCTTTGGGCAATGGCTTCCTCGGGCCAGGCGTATCCGGAATCCTGTTTTTCCCGTACCAGGAAATTCTTCCAGTTCATGGCACCTTCTTCCAGGTTGGAACGGATCTTGTCAGCCTCTTTTACGATAAACACCGGATCCGTAGGGAGCCATCCGGAAATGGAAACCTTTCGGGAATAGAACAGTCCCGGCAATATGCCGTGATCCCCCTCCTGGACCTTTTGCTCCAGAGAGGACTTGTCCTTTTTACTCAACAACCCGGTCTTCCACAAATAATTCCAATACTCCCTTGCTTGTTTAAGCAGCCTTTCCTCGAATATAACCGGACTAATCGGCAGTACCACTGCTTCCTGGAGTTCGCTTTTGGAACGTTGAGTCACCGGTTCGAATAAGCGCAAGCTCTCCAGGTGATCCCCAAAGAATTCCAGGCGCAAGGGATAGTCATATCCAGGGGAATAGATGTCCAATATGTCCCCCCTCCTGGAAAACTCTCCCGGCCTGGTGACCAAGGAGACATGGGTATAACCCCAAATTATCAGCTTGTCCTGGATCTCTTCCCAGGAGAACTCCTCGTTTCGCATTAAAAAAAGGAATTGATTTTCAACCTGTTTCGGAGAAGGCCACAGAGGGAGCAAATTGTCCAGTGTAAGGGCTACTGCCTTGGGTTGGGGACCATGGAGAAGTTTAAACAAAGCGGTCCACTTTTGCGCCCAATCATTTTTCCCGGAGCCTTGACATCTGTAACCGGGCAAAAACATCCAGTTCTGATTCCAGAAATCCTGTCCCTGCAAGGAACTGGTATCCAACAGCCTGACTATTTCCTTGAACTCAAAAAGGGAGTTTTCATCAGGTAGTATTACCACCACATCCCTGCCCTTGTTCAAAAGCTCCTGAGCGATATAGGCCTGAGAGCCCAAGCCGCTTTTATAAACAGTCAAGGACTTCCCGGGGTCTTTCCGGTAAAAATTCTGGATTTCAGGTGGTACAAACAATATAAAACCTCTATATTCTAGACTGTTGAGGATTCCGGATTCAAGAATAAAACCGCTTGTTTTGCGAGTGCAAATCTATCTCCATAAATGTTCTTGCAGTGAAGATAACTGGATTGCCAAAACCCACTTCGTGAATAGATAAACATTTTTTATTCCTTTGACCATAGGAAATGTGCAAATCCCAAAAATAAAATATATTTCACCTGCTTTTATCTTAACTCTCATGCCCTACCGGGCAGAACGAAGCATTAAAGAGTTGTTAAGCTGCTGAGCTATTGAGCTGTTAAGCAGGAATTTACGGCTCATAATCTCTTTTTTCTTGCTCAACAGCTTATCAACTTATGAGCTTAATAACTACTTTCATGTTAACTCCCATGCCCTAACGTGCACAACGAAGCATGGGCAATCTCGTCAACGAATCTTTTCGTTGCGAGAAAAGGTTCTCAACTTGTAGAATAAACGGGCTATTGGTTCTTTTTCTTACTTAACACCTTAACACCTTAAAACTTTAAAACTTTTTCATGTTAACCTACTGATAAGAAACATTCTTTCCTTGTAAACAAAACAACTCCAAACAATAGGCAAAAAAATATTGCAAAAACGCATTTAATAGTTCATAATATATTTTCTGAAATTCAATAAGTAAAACCTAAATAAGCAGGAGGAAATTGGTTAATGTCCCAATTTTTCCCGTATTTTGAAAACGTCGGAGTTTCCGAACAAATCAAGACCCTGGCTACAGACGAATTGCTGGATTTTTGGGAAGAAACCCAATATCTGGACAAGTATTTTGAAAAAGAACTGGGTTCGGTACAAATTCAGAGTATCGAATACGAACGTGCAGTCCTGCAGGAACTACAGCTGCGAAGCTGCCGGGGCAGGCTGTACATTCGCTAATAAACCCTGCAAACTGCAAAATCCCAAGCTCAACTCCTACCTTCCAATACTGAAATATGTCAACCCTTGGGCTTCCAATTGATCCGGATGATACAAGTTTCTGCCGTCAAAGACCACCGGGTAGTTCAACTTTTGTTTAATCAGATTGAAATCCGGATTCCGGAACTGATTCCATTCAGTTGCCACAGCCAATGCATCAGCCCCGTTCAAGGCTTCGTAGTCACTGTCCACCACTTGCACCCCTTGGTGTTGAGCCCATTGCATTTTGGCTTTTTCTCCGGCCTTGGGATCAAAGGCGAAAATATTCATTCCCCTCTCGGTTAGGTAACTAATCATAGAGATAGCAGGGGACTCTCTCATATCATCGGTATTGGCCTTGAACGCAAGTCCCCACAGGGCCAGGCATTTTCCTTCCAGGCCACCCCGGTGGTAAAAATAGTTTTCTATCTTCTTGGCCAAGACCAATTTCTGGTCCTCGTTCACACTATCCACTGCATTCAGCATCCTGGGAGTGTAATTATTGTCAAAAGCTGTATGAATCAAGGCCCGGACATCCTTGGGGAAACAGGAGCCTCCGTATCCAGCCCCGGGATAGATAAACTCGTATCCGATACGATGATCCGCCCCTATTCCCAACCTTACTTCACTTACATCCGCTCCCACCTGCTCGCAGATATTGGCAATTTCGTTGATAAAAGATATCTTGGTTGCCAACATGCAATTCGCAGCATATTTGGTCATCTCTGCGCTCATGATTCCCATTATCATCAGTTTGTCTCTGCTCATGGCAAACGGGGCGTACAAGATCTTGAACAACTCCGCGGTCCTTACATTATCGGTTCCCACAATAACCCGGTCCGGTTTCATAAAATCACTTACCGCATTGCCCTCTTTTAAAAACTCCGGATTGGAAACCACGTCGAATTCTATATCAATCCCCCTGTTATTCAATTCCTCAGCTACTATCTCCCGGACTTTATTCGCAGTACCAACAGGTACTGTGGACTTGTTTACCACCACCTTGTACTCCTGCATATTTTTACCAACACTCGCCGCCACTTCGTTAACATAGCTCATATCGCAGGATCCGTCGGTTTTGGAGGGCGTACCCACACAGATAAAAACGAACAATGCCTCCTGCATCCCTTCATTGATGCTGGTGGTAAAATTCAATCGGTTCGCTGCATAATTGCGCTTAACCATATCTTCCAAACCCGGTTCGTATATATGGATATGACCATTTTTCAAGTTCTCCACGATTTCCGGATCTATATCCACACACTGCACGAAATTGCCCATTTCGGCAAAACAAGCAGCAGTCACCAATCCCACATAACCGGTTCCAACAATACAGATATTCATTATTCAACCCCTGATTTTTGATTTATTTATCCCTCAAACCACCTCGATAACAGGGCACAATTAGCAAATAATCCTATATGTTTCAACGTTAACCCTTGACTGAGTTTAAGTTACAGGTTCAAAGTCTTGATTTAAATTGGTCTAGGTTGCCATCCTCATTTTTCTATCCTTACCCTCCCGGACATGGACAGTACCACCTTCAACTCCCTTCCTGCACTGTCCTTAAGTTTAACATGCCCGATGCGACAAGAAGCAGGCGTACCCATGGAGTTGAATCCAGTTTCAGTATTATTAAAAGAAATTCCAATCTTGCTGATTTCCAACCCTTTTCCCAACTCACATTGTTTAAGCTTCTTTTCGTCACCGTCCAGTGAGTAATCTCGATCCCGATCCACAAACATCTTGTATTCGTTCTTGTTTTGATTAAAATCCAGCACCACCCTTTTCTTGTTCTGGACTGCCCTGGACTTGGCATTCTGAAAATCTGACAAAAGCTCCCTGCCCGCGCTGTTCAACCTGTACTTAGAGGCAAGACTGCTCATGGAATTGCTAACAATCCCGCTCAACAGGGCCACTATAGCTATTGTCACCAGTACCTCCAATAGGGTAAAACCCCTGTACGTATTTTCATTTTCCCGCATAACATCACCTGGTGCTTAATCGTTTACGGATTCAACACAACAACATTACAACAACTTACATAAAATGAACACTTGGCACTTTGTACACCAACTACCCAAACCAATGCAAGAAAAAACTTGCCCTTTTTTTCGTATCCTTTTAAAATAAAGAGTATTTTAGGAGGTTCGAATTTTTACTTGACAAATTACTTGACAAAACCCGAGCCTTTACTTTTACAGAGTCTCTGTGTTCAAGCGTTTACAAATCCTTTGCCCAAAATTTCCGGGGCAATATCGAAAACTATTTTCACGGCCATTTTTTGCAAATTAAAGGTAACCAATATCCTGAAGCCGCAAATCGTTAAAGCGCAAGATTGGATCTATTCTAAATATAAATTCGGGAGGATTTTGCCATGCCGGAACTAATTGTTAATGTGGATCACATAGCCACCCTTAGGGAGGCCAGAAAAGCCAGGGAACCAGATCCTGTCCACGCAGCCAGCTTGGCTGAACTGGGAGGTGCCGGGGGCATAATCGTGCACTTGCGCGAAGACCGGCGGCATATTAAAGACAGGGACGTAAATCTGCTTCGAGACACTGTTCAAACTGAACTGCATTTGGAAATGGCTGCAACAGAGGAAATGCATAAAATAGCCCAAGAGCTTAATCCGGAGATGGTTTGCCTGGTTCCGGAAAAACGCCAGGAACTCACCACCGAAGGTGGTATGGATTTATTGGGCAGGGAACTGGAAATATACGACTTCTTGAAGCCTTTCCAGGAACGGAACATAAAGACTAGCCTGTTCATAGACGCCAGTCCGGAACAGATCGAGGCTGCATACAACTGTGCCACCGAATATATAGAACTCCACACCGGACACTATGCAGATGCCCGGGATCATGTTACCAAAAGACAGGAGCGGCAAAAGATCCTGGACGGCATAACTCAAGCCAGGGAATTGAATCTGGAAGTAAACCTGGGGCACGGCCTGGACTACAAAAACATACTTCCTTTCTCAAAGATTTCCGGTATTCGGGAATACTCCATAGGCCACAGCATCGTGGCCAGGGCTGCACTAGTGGGCATGGAAAGAGCGGTAAGGGATATGTCGGAAATAATCCGGGCTTTTCCAGAGAATGAATAAAAATCCTGGAGGTTAAGCAATTATGTCTATGTTCACACCCCTACCCACTCCCCAGGAGATGGGAGAATGGGATAGATACAGCATCCAGGACTTCGGAATCGAGGGCAAAATACTGATGGAGAATGCCAGCAGGGAAGCTTTGCACGTATTACTGAACAGCTTCGGAGATGTAAAGGACAAACACGTCCTATTGCTGGCCGGTTCCGGAAACAACGGGGGTGACGCCTTCGCCCTGGGCAGGCACCTTTTTGATCACGGGGCCGATTGCACCATCCTTCACACCAGGGACAAGGATCAATACAAGGGCGAAACCGCATACCACCTGCAGTTGGCAGAAAAAGCCGGTGTCTCGTTTGGCCGTCTTTCGGACCACAACCTGGACTCCTTGCAAGAGCCGGATATAATCGTGGACGGGCTATTGGGGACAGGATTCCAGGGTGAACTGCGCGAAGACTATCTGAACTGGATAAGCAGGATCAACAATTTCAATACATCCTTCAAGCTGGCAATAGACATTCCCTCTGGACTTAACGGCTACAAGGGAACACCCAGTCCGGATGCGGTCCGGGCAGATATTACCGTTTCATTTGAGTGTCCCAAATTGGGACTTTTTATGCCGGAAGCATCAAGATTTATCGGGGAACTATACACCCCCAAAATTGGGATTCCAGCCCAGATTATTAAAGAACAGCCTTCGAAATGCCAGGGATTGACCCCGGAAGTCTTTTCCTGTTTCCCTGGGCTGCTGGAAACCGATCACAAATCCAGCGCAGGCCACTTGCTTATTATCGGGGGCTCACCCGGGCTTACCGGGGCACCCACGCTGGCTGCCCTGGGAGCACTCAAATCAGGAGCCGGACTTTGTACTGTAGCCTGCCCCAAACAATTGGCCCAGGATATTAAACAGGGCTGGCCGGAAATCATGACTCTGCCACTGGGGCCGGGCAAATATCTGGCTGAAGCAAGCTTTGCAGAACTGAAGGACAGCCTCTCCAGCTTCGATGCCGTAGTACTGGGTCCTGGAATAGGGAGACAGGAAGGGACCAGGGAGTTTATGCAAAACTTTCTGGAATGCAGCGAACGCCCTCCTGCACTTTTTGATGCAGACGCTTTGTATTGGCTGGCCCAAAATCCGGAATCACTGAACAGCTTGAAAAAAGATGACATTCTGACCCCGCACCCGGGAGAGATGTCCAGGCTGCACAAGAAAGACACATCTGAACTACAAGAAGCGAGGTTGGACAATGCAAAGGATTTTGCGGATTCCCATCCCGGGGTGCTGGTTTTGAAAGGTGCGGGAACAGTCATAGCGGCAGCCGCTGAACATACTTACATTTCACCCTTTTCCTGCCCCAATCTCGCAGTGGGAGGATCCGGGGACGTACTTGCAGGTTTGATAGGCAGCCTGAAGGCAAGGAAACTAGGCTCTATACAAGCAGCCTGCCTGGGTGTATACTGGCACGGAAGCGCAGGTAAGATTCTGGAACACCACTATCCCTATAGAGGAAACCTGGCACA
The DNA here is from genome assembly GCA_913055815.1 of uncultured Desulfohalobiaceae bacterium. Classification (GTDB taxonomy): domain Bacteria; phylum Desulfobacterota; class Desulfovibrionia; order Desulfovibrionales; family Desulfothermaceae; genus CAJXKR01. The sequence goes on from CAJXKR010000017.1 coordinate 14,696, forward strand.
GGATATTGCTCACTATTTACCACTTGCAGCAGCAAGCAAAAGAAACAGCAACGGAGACAAAAAATGCAACTAGTATCAGATATCATGACGACACGGGTAGTTACAGTAAACAAAGACACCGCGATTACTGAAGCTACCAGACTGCTAATGGAACACCACTTCAACGGGTTGCCTGTCGTGGATGAAGACAACCATCTCCAGGGAATCATTTGCCAAAGCGACATTATAGCACAACAAAAGAAATTCCCCATGCCGACTTTTTTTACTTTGTTCGACGGTATAATCCCGTTTACTTCCACCTCGCATCTGGAAAAAGAGATTCAAAAGATTTCAGCCGCCACCGTGGGACAGGCAATGACACCTGACCCGGTTACAGCCACCCCGGACACAAACCTGGAAGAGATAGCTGAACTCATGGTAACCAAGAATTACCATACAATCCCTGTGACAAAGGAAAAAAAGCTTGTGGGAATAGTGGGCAAGGAAGACATACTAAAGACGCTTACCAGTTAGTGCTTGGACGAAAACTCACCCATCTACATCGTCGCTGCAAAATTTTGAAATCCTCATGTATTAGAATACACTGCGGTTTTAAAATTTTTTGCTCCCTGTATATGGGCAAGTTTACGTCCAATCACAGTTTTCGGTCAGGCACCAGTTAGCTTTCTTATTCTTACACCTAAAACCTTGGCAATCTCGACCCCGTCCCTGCCTTGGCAGGGCGGGGCGAGAAAACTTTTTCATACTAATCCTATGCAGATAAATTTACCTGATGTGGAGTCTTTACTACAGCTGGGGTCTGGATTGGCCGCTCTCCTTCCGGATTGGAACCCACCCGGGATTTTGTTGCAAGGAGACCTTGGAGCGGGTAAGACTACCCTGGTAAGATCCATGGTGAAAAATCTTCCCGGAGGTGAAGAAGCCGAAGTAAGCAGCCCCAGCTTCAACTTGCTGAATATTTACCCCACATCTCCGGAAGTGGCACACATCGACTTTTATAGATCCTCATTTGCCGAATTGGAGGACGATATACTGGATTATTTCTTTGATCCCTCCTACTTGGCGATAACAGAGTGGATAGACCACATACCAGAATCCATGTGGCCCAAGGAGCATATACATATAACCCTTGAGTTCGGCGCTACAGGACATAGCCCTTCAAAAGGCGAACCGAACGAGACAAGCCCTGGCAGGACAGCAACATTAACCGGAAGTTGCCCCAAGACCAGGGCAATCTTGGATCAGTTGACATGAAAGAAGTGGTTATGTGTTTACGTGATTACCTGGTTACAGAAAAAATAAGGGCTTAAAGCCTGTTATTAACAATTTACAGATTATATTGCCCGCTACTTCCTGGTCGGGATTTCACTCGCAACGAAGGGCTTCGTTGACGAGATTGCCCCTTTGGGGCAAAAATATTAAATCACAATTTTGATTAAACATTGAACCTAGAATTTGAAAGGACGAACTTCGAACGCTTCAACAGCAATTCTAATTTTTGACTAGATTCCTGCTTTCGCAGGAATGACGGATGTAAAAAGAAACTTTTGTTACCCCAGTAGCTTAATATAAAACTTTTGCTGTAGTGTTCAATTTTTTAAAATTAGAATTGCTGACGCTTCAACAGTCTGTTTGATTTTTGTTTATTATTGGGATAACCTGGAAATAAACCACGAGTTAAAGGAGCCGCAAAGAAAATGAAAGTGGTAGTTCAAAAATTCGGCGGGAGTTCAGTCGCCAATCTGGAACGCATGCGCCAGGTACAGGAAAAGGTGGAGAGGAAATTGAACAAGGGCTACAAAGTAGTGGCCGTTCTATCCGCCATGTCGGGAGAGACCGACCGCCTCCTCAATCTGGCGGAGGACTTTTCCTCCAGACCTGACACGGATGAACTGGATACTCTTCTGTGCACAGGGGAACAGACCTCTACTGCACTTTTCTCCATGCTAATGCGGGACAAAGACATCAAGACCAGGTCGGTGCAGGGATTCCAGATTCCCGTGCACACTGACAGCTTTTTTGGCAAGTCCAGGATCAGAAATATAAGTTCAGACAATCTCCTGAACTTGTTAAACGACTACGATGTGCTGGCAGTAGCCGGTTTTCAGGGTTGCGATCAAGATCAAAGGCTAACCACCCTGGGAAGAGGGGGCTCGGACACCAGCGCCGTAGCCCTGGCTGCCGCACTTGATGCCGAATTGTGCGAGATATTCTCAGATGTGGACGGAGTTTTTACTACGGATCCCAACGTGTGTATGCAGGCACAAAAGATGAACAGGATAGCATACGATGAAATGCTGGAAATGGCCAGCATGGGAGCAAAAGTCTTGCAAATACGTTCAGTCGAATTTGCAAAGAAATATAATGTCCCGGTACACGTACGTTCCACTTTTAACGACATCCCGGGGACACTACTCGTGCAGGAGGATAATAATATGGAAGGAGCTCTAGTATCCGGAATAGCCTATGATAAAAACCAAGCCAGGATCACCCTGGTGAATGTATTTGATCAGCCGGGCATTGCTTCCAAGGTATTCAATCCCTTGGCAGATGCGGGAATTGTCGTTGACATGATAGTACAGAATTTCAGCAAGGAAAACAAGACCGACATCACCTTTACAGTGTCCAAGGGAGAACTGGAAAAGGCACTGGAAATCATCGAGGAGACCAAGGATGAGATTGGTGCTGTAGACATCCTCTCTGATACCAACGTGGCAAAGGTGTCTGTAATAGGAGTGGGCATGCGGAACCATTCCGGTGTGGCAGGCATTGCCTTTAAAGCACTGGATAAGGAAAATATAAACATTATGATCATAAGCACCTCGGAGATAAAGATCTCTTGCCTAGTGGAAGAAAAGTATACCGAACTTGCAGTCAGGACACTGCACGAGGCTTTTGAACTGGACAAGTCCAATTCCGAATCCATGGAAACATAATAGTTTTAAAGGTGTTAAGGTGTTAAGGTGTTAGGGTTTTAGGGTTTTAAAGTTTTAAGGGTTTAAGACTCTAAAACCTAAAACCCTGGCAATCCCGACTACGAAGTAGCGAGCGCAATCTCGACTACGAAGTAGCGAGCGCAATCTCGACTACGAAGTAGCGAGAAAACTCTCAAACACTAAAATCTTAGCCCCCTAAAACCTAAAACCTTAACACTCTAAAACCCTAAAACCCTAAAACTCTAAAAAGAAATTATGACAAAAAAAATCTGGACATACGACACCACATTAAGAGACGGCACCCAGGCGGAGGACGTCAACCTCTCCACCGGCGACAAGATAAGGGTTGCTCAAAAACTGGATGAGTTGGGCATAGACTACCTGGAGGGAGGATGGCCGAGCTCCAATCCCACGGACGAGCAGTTCTTCCAGGAGATAAAGAACTATCAATTCAAGAACGCCAAAATAGCTGCTTTTGGAAGCACCCACAATCCCAAGCTTACTCCGGAGTCGGACGAGGACTTCCAAAAAATCGTGCAGGCAGGCACTGAAGTAGTCACTCTGTTCGGAAAGACCTGGGAGGTGCATGTTAGCGAGGCGCTACGTACTACCAAGGAACACAACCTGAACCTGATTCACGACTCCCTGGCCAGTATACGTCCGCATGTACAAGAACTGTTCTTTGATGCAGAACACTTTTTCGACGGTTTCAAGGCAAACAAGGACTTTGCCCTGGCTTGCCTGAAAAAGGCGGAAGAAGCAGGAGCTGACAATATAATCCTCTGCGACACCAACGGGGGCACACTCACATTCGAGATCCAGGAGATCATAGAACAGGTTAAAAAGGAACTGCCAAACACGGCTTTGGGGATCCACACCCACAATGATTCCGAACTGGCTGTTGCAAACTCCATCCAGGCGGTAAGATGCGGTATAAGCCAGGTACAAGGGACAATCAACGGTTTCGGGGAACGGTGCGGCAATGCGAACCTGTGTTCCATCATACCCAGCCTGGAGCTGAAATTGGGATACCAATGCCTGCCAGAGGGTCATCTGGAAAAGCTGACCTGGATATCCCACTTTGTTTCCGAAGTTGCCAATATTCGACCCTTCGCCAGGCAACCCTTTGTAGGCCATTCCGCTTTCGCCCACAAGGGAGGAGTGCACGTCAGCGCCATCAGGCGAAACCCCAAGACCTACGAGCACATCACACCCGAGGATGTGGGCAACAAGCAGCGGGTACTCTTGTCCGACCTGGCAGGCAAGAGCAACATACTGTTCAAGGCCAAGCAGTTCGGTCTCGAGATAGAAAAGGACGATCCGTTCGTGGCTGAGATCTTGAACCGGGTCAAGGAACTGGAGAGCAAGGGATACGAATTCTCAGTTGCAGAAGCCTCTTTCGAGCTGCTCATGAACAACACCCTGGGCAAGGTGAAAAAGTATTTCACCCTGCTGGGTTTCAGGGTTATGGATGCAAAGACTGAAGAGAACCTGGAGCCCTTTTCCGAGGCCACCGTAATGATCCAGGTAGCTGGAGAGACCGTTCACACTGCATCCACCGGGAAGGGGCCGGTCAATGCACTGGACAACGCTCTGAGGAAGGGACTGGAAAATTACTATCCCCAGCTGATCCACGACATGAACCTGCTGGACTTTAAAGTGCGCATACTCGCACCCAGTATAAACGATGCTCCCGGCACCGCATCCAGGGTAAGGGTTTTTATTGAATCCGGGGACAAGGAAATGCGGTGGACAACCGTGGGAGTCTCATTCAACATAATCGAAGCGAGTTGGCAGGCCCTGCTGGATTCCATAAACTACAAACTGTTCAAGGACGACAAGAACAATTAGCCCTGCAGAACATTCCTAAAGTCCAGTTTCAACGAAGAAGCTATTGTGGGGCACTTATCTTATTGAACCGTTTCATTCTACGCTAAAAACATCGTTAAATTCCCAAAAAATGGATCAGAAAAACAAACAGCCAAACAAGCTATAATAGTTGCATACAAAACAAGAAAAAACGACAAGGAGGAAATAATGAACTCAATCAAGGGGACAAAGACTGAACAAAACTTACTTACCGCATTTGCCGGCGAATCCCAGGCTAGAAACAGGTAGCGGGCACGCCGAAGCGGCGTGGGGCGCCAGCGCAGGAGAAGTTCCAGAATACCCTCCGGGATGTCAATCCATCTCTCCTGGCTGACTTCCTGTTCCACCAGGTTCGCCGGAAAGATATCCTCCAGCATCTCCGGTGTCACCTTCCGGCCGTCCGGAAGCAGCGGCGGCTCCATCGGATTCGGCAGGTCCGGCTGCAGGTTGTACCACTGCTTCGGTATCTCGCTGTCGGAAAGCTGTATTTTTCTCGGCTCCATTTTTTGTCCTTCCCCACTCGCTAAACCATAGAACAAAAAAGTAATCTGTCCGCCGTTCCTCACCAGCTTGTACCCGCACTGCAGCCGCTCAAAAGACCCCGGATGATTGTTTCCACGGCTTGTTCTTCTTCCATGCCCCGGGCCAGCAGCGTCTGAAGCTGTTTCGAGTCGACACTCCCGATTGCCGCTTCATGGGTTACGTGGGCGGACGGGTTCCTGACATCCACCACGGGAGTAGCCCTGGCGTTGGAATCATCCTGCACGATTTCCTTGCAGTCCACGTGTCCCCGCGCGCCATCGCCGCGGGCCGTCAGTTCATTGTAAATGTCCGCCACGGCGTCGTCATGAAGCGCCACTCTGCTTATCAAAGCGCCGCGGGAATCACTGCCCTCCAGATGCCCGATTTCGCTGATGTTTATGACGTCGTCCTCCTGGCCGTCGATGCGGGCCAGCATCCGCATGCTGCTTCCTGGCCCGCAATGGGTCTCATAGTCTATGTCCAGACGGCCAACCCGGCCACCAATTAGCTCGAACTCCGTATCGAACCGGGCATCCTGTCCCAGGATGACCTCAGCCTCCGGCACGACGGTCACCCCCCCGCCGGGACCATGCACGTGCTGCTCATAGTAGCGATAGGACGCCCCGTCGCCCACTTCAATACGTGCGTCCATCACGTGCTCTACGTCCCGCGCATTGGGGAAAACACAATGAGCCAGGATGTCCACGGCAGAGCCGTCCTG
>CAJXKR010000018.1 GCA_913055815.1 uncultured Desulfohalobiaceae bacterium
AGTTCCGCGTCGTCCTTGGTACTGGCCTGGAGTTCTTCTGCATGTTCTTGATCCTGCTCTTTCGTGGAGCCCCTGGGGCTGGTGCCCTTAATGGGCCTGGTCTCAACTGTGTTTCCGTTTCTGTGCAAGAATCTCTCCGGGGAAGTGGACAGGATTTGGTGGTCTCCGGCATTGATATATGCGTAAAATGCTGCTGGATTTTGGGAATAAAGGTCTGTGAACAGTAAGAAGGGGTCCCCTCCAAAATCCAGGTGAAAACGCTGGGAGAGGTTGATTTGGTATATATGTCCGGATTTGATATATTCCTTTATTCGCTCCACGGTCTGGAGGTATTCGGATCTTTGAAAATTGGAGCAAAATTGCCCCTTATAATTGTTTTGTTTTGTGTTTTGGGGTCTGGATTGATCTGATTCCCTGATCTGTTGGAATAGTTGGAAATATCTGTCCGCATCCGCACCTGCTTGTTTTTTGTTAAAAACCGGGATGTAGAGCTTTCTCTGTTGCTCCTGGTTGTCCTGCACCAAAAGGAGGGAAGGGGCGTAAAGGCATATGTCCGGAAGATAGAGGTCGTCCACGCTGGTTTTGGGAAGCTGTTCTATCTGGTCCTTTAGGTCGTAGGATAGATATCCGAATAAACCACTGCATACCGGGGAAGGAAACACCGGGGTATCGAAATGGTAGAGGCCGGAAATATCCCGAAGTGTGTCAAAGATATTTGCAGTGAATCTGTATGTATTTCCTGCAGTTTGCAAACAAATCCGATTGCTCTTGGCAGTAAAGCTGAGCCAGGGGTAAGTTGCCAATAAATGGTATCTGGAACAATCGTGGCCCTCTCCGCTTAAAAGGGCAACAGTACCCGGTATGGAAGAGAAATTTTCACAAATCTGCAGAAAGGAATCACTGTAGTCAATATCCTTGCATACAATATCTTCTATCTTACCTGTTTCTTTTGCCAGTTCTTGCATAGGCATAGTTTTACTCCGTCTTACTCTGTAGAAAATTTTGCAGGATAGTGTACCCGTACGCAGTGAGAAAGCTTTCCGGATGGAACTGGATGCCGTAGATATGCTGTTTGGGATGTATAAATCCCATAATAGTTCCATCCGCGCTTTGGGCGCAAGTTGACAATGGAGATTCCGGATTCATGGATACTTGCAGGGAATGATACCTGGCAGCCCTAAAGGGATTCGCAACCCCTGAGAGTATTCCCTGTTGGTTGTGGTAGATCTCACAAGTCTTTCCGTGCACGGGTAGATTGGAACGGATGGTTTTTCCGCCGAAAAATTCGTTAATGCATTGCATTCCCAAGCATACTCCTAGTATGGGGATCCTGGGATAGAACTCGGCAATAGCTTGCATGGATATCCCAGCTTGGTCGGGAGTTTTGGGTCCAGGACTGATCAGGAGGTAGTCCGGGTTAAGCCTGGACAGTTGTTCAATGTCCTTTTCATCATTTTTGTATACCTTTATGTCCAGATCAAACCCCCTGAAAATCTGGATCAAGTTGAAAGTGAAGGAGTCGTAGTTGTCAATTGCCAATAATGTACTATTCATGAGGACCTCCGTTCAATAAAAAAAGCCACCCAGATTTGAGTCTGGGTGGCTTTTGGGCCTGGCATAACTCAATAAACAGATAATGGAATATTACATAGTCCCGTATTGTTTACACGGATAGTAATTTATTGTAATCTTATCTTATAGTCAACACCTGATTAACATGAAAAAAAGTTTTCTCGCTACTTCGTAGTCGAGATTGCCAGAGTTTTAGAGTGTTAGGTTTTAAGTAAGAAAAAGAACCAATAGCCTGTTTATTCAACAAGTTGAGTACCTTTTCATCATTCGTTGTGGCCGCAAGGGCATGGGAGTTAATATGAAAGTAGTTGTTCTCGCCACTTCGTGGTCGAGATTTCCAAGCTCATAAGCTATTGAGTTTTTGAGCAAGAAAAAAGAGATTATGAGTCGTAACTTCTTAATTGCTTTTTGCTTAACAGCTTAATAACTCGGCAATAACGTGCTTACCTAAGAATAAGAGTTGAAAGCCTGTTATTCAAGAATTTAGGGATCTTTCATCCTCGAGTTTTCAATTGGTTGGAAAGTTCGGTATAATTACAAATATCTAGATTTTGTCTGATACAATTTGCGGTGTGAGAAAATGGCACTGGAAAAAGAACTGAAATTCCCCTGTAGGGATGCCTCCCTGATAAGGCAAGGACTGACTCGGGAAAATGCACTGTTTTTGGACAGTTATTTCGAAGCTAACCAGGTCTTTGATACCCCTGACCGTAAATTGAAGCAAGAGGATATACTTTTGCGGCTTAGGGAGGCGAATAAAAATGTCCTTTGCCTGAAGAGGCCTCCTGGCGGGAACCATTGTTCTGAGGTAAAGGTTTGGGAGGAATTTGAAACAGATTTGCAATCCCCTGAACAGATGAGGAACATCTTGTACGGCCTGGGTTATGTAACTGCTTTCTGTTACGACAAGTTCAGGGAAAAGTGGTCCCTGGGAGGTTGTAAAGTGTGCCTGGATTTAGTACCATTTGATAAATTCGTGGAGGTCGAAGGGGAGCTTGAAGATATAGAGAAGTGTGCAAGGCTTTTGGGTTTGGATATGGAAACTGCTTCCACAAAGACCTATCAGCAATTGAATAGGGAATATCGGCTCAATAATGGGCTTTCCGAGAGTGATTCCTTTGTCTTCCAGGAACCGGAGAGGTCAAAATTGATTGAAAAAGGTGGTTTTTTTTGATATTCTTCAAGAGTATAATAAAAATGGACAAGCCCTTTACAGATTACATATAAAGTTTATATTAATTATAGAAATTAATTCTCAAACAAGTTTGGGGGGTGTAAAAAACAATGATTTTGTAGGGGTAAAAAATGAGTATACCTTTGGAACGACCGGATATAGAAGAAGAAACCCAAAGCGAGACAGAAGTAAAAGAACCGCCAAAATATAAGGTTTTATTGCACAATGACGATTACACAACCATGGAGTTCGTTGTCCATGTATTAAAGACTGTATTCAATAAACAGGAAGAAGAGGCTATTCAAATAATGTTGAGTGTACATAGAAACGGCAGCGGAGTGTGTGGAATATACACGGCTGAAGTTGCTGAAACCAAGGTGGCCAGGGTAAGCCATCTGGCCAAGAATGAAGGTTATCCTTTAAAATGTACGATGGAAGAGGTATGATATGTTAAGTAAAGATTTGGAGAAAATATTCGCTTTAGCAGTGAGAGAAGTCAGAGCAAGACACCATGAGTTCTTGACATTGGAACATGTGTTATATTCGTTTTTGCTTGATAACAAAGGTAAGACACTGCTATATAACTGCGGATTGGATATTAAGCGTTTAAGGAATCAATTGGAAAGGTATTTTATTGAGCACTTGGAGGTCTATCCACAGGGACAGACAAAGGAGGTGATTCAGACACTTAGTGTACAGAGGGTCCTGCAGAGGGCTATTGTGCATGTGCAATCCGCGGAGAAGGAAAAAGTGGACCTGGGAGACTTTTTGGCTTCAGTGATGGAGGAGGAAGACTCCTACGCCGTGTACTACCTAAAATCCCAGGGAATAGAAAGGTTGGATATACTGGAGTATATCTCCCACGGAAGTAACGAGGAACAGCAGGAATCCTGCGGAAGCTGTCAGACTGACAAGAATTCCTACTTGCAAAAATATACCCAGAATCTGGTGGAAAAGGCGGAGTCCGGTGAAATCGATCCGTTAATAGGCAGGAGCTACGAACTGGAGAGGACCGTACAGATCCTGTCCAGGAGAAGAAAGAACAACCCCTTGTACGTGGGTGATCCCGGAGTTGGAAAGACTGCTTTGGCAGAGGGACTGGCCCTGAAGATTGCTACAGGCGATGTTCCGGAGCCATTTTTGGAGACCCAGATATATGCACTGGATATGGGATCCCTGTTGGCAGGCACGAAATTCAGGGGTGATTTCGAATCCAGGTTAAAGGGTATAATCAATGAATTAAAGAAAATCAGATCGCAGGCAATACTGTTTATAGATGAAATCCATACCGTGGTAGGTGCCGGAGCTACCAGCGGCGGTTCAATGGATGCCTCCAATATACTCAAGCCGGTATTGGCATCCGGGGAAATACGCTGCATAGGCTCCACCACCTATGAAGAGTACAAGAATCTGTTTGAAAAGGACCGGGCGTTGTCCAGGCGCTTTCAAAAGATAGAAGTCCCTGAGCCCAGCGAGGAAGACAGTATTGCGATATTGGAGGGTTTGAAGCCCTATTACGAGAACCACCACGGTGTGCATTACACCCGTTCTGCATTGAAAGCTGCTGTTGATCTGACCTCCAGGCACTTGCCTGACCGCTATCTCCCGGACAAGGCCATAGATGTGGTGGATGAGAGCGGGGCATTGCTCAGCCTTAAACAGGACAAGAAGAAGAAAAAGCAGATAACTCCCAAGGACATGGAAAATGTGGTGGCCGGAATAGCCAAGATCCCGGCAGGAAGAGTGAGCACTTCTGACAAGGATAAGCTCCATAATCTGGAAGATCAGCTCATGCAGGTCATATACGGTCAGGATCAGGCAGTAAGCCAAATGACCAAGGCTATCAAGAGGTCCAGGGCAGGTCTAAGGGAAGAGAACAAACCCGTGGGCAACTTCCTGATGGTGGGCCCCACCGGAGTGGGTAAAACGGAACTGTCCAAGCAACTGGCGGAAAAATTGGGAGTGCACTTTTTGCGCTACGATATGAGCGAATACGTGGAACAGCATGCAGTAGCAAGATTGATAGGCGCACCTCCCGGGTATGTCGGTTTTGACCAGGGAGGTCTGCTGACCGAGAATATAAGGAAACATCCCTATTCCGTGCTCCTCTTGGACGAGATAGAAAAGGCACATCCGGATCTGTTCAATATCCTGCTGCAGGTGATGGACTATGCTACACTTACTGACAATAGCGGACGCAAGGCTGACTTTAGACACGTTATTATCCTGATGACTTCCAACATAGGTGCCAGGGAGATGAGCAGCCAGAGCATCGGGTTCGGAAAGGAGCAGATAGAAGAGAGGTCTGCCAAGGGCGTAAAGGCGGCGGAAAAGAATTTTTCCCCGGAATTCAGGAACAGGCTGGACGGTATTGTCCCATTCCAGAGCCTGAGTGAAGAGTTGATGGTAAAGATAGTCGAGAAAAGCATTGACGAATTGAATCAGCAGTTGAAAGAGAAAAAGGTCAAGGTGGAACTGAACGAATCTGCCAAGGCCTTATTGGCGCACAAGGGATACGATCCTGACTACGGCGCCAGGCCACTGGCAAGAGTGGTACAGTCTGAACTGAAAGACAAGTTGGTGGACGAACTCTTGTTTGGCAAACTGCAAAAGGGTGGAAATGTCCTCGTGGACAGCAAGCAAAAAGAGGGTTCGGAGACTGAGGAAGAATTGGTGTTCGAGTTCGAGGATAAGCAGAAATAGAGTGGCGGTACTTTCTTGCAGCTTTGTTACAATACTTTCACTTGCTGCATTTGTTCGGTAGAACCGGAGAAACGTCGAGAAGTTTGCAAACTGCTGCAGACAAGATTAAAACAAATATAAAGGCCCTGTGTTGGGATGTAATTCCACACAGGGCCTTTTCTTATTTAAGTCCCTGCAACAGTGCCTTTATGTTGGGCCCCAGCATATCGTGGTTGTACCCGCCTTCCAGAACGGCAAAGATTTTGTCCGGACAAGAGTTCAGGGAGAATTCTTTTATCATTTTTCCGATCTCCTGGTAGTCTTGTGTTGACAATATTCCTCCCCAATCATCCAGATGGCGGTCAAATCCAGCAGAAATGCCGATGATGTCGCAACTGTCCTGTTGCTCCAGAGTCTTTTCCAGGTCCTCCAGGGTGCCCATATGGTAATAACTGACCCGCTCATCCTGCTTGAACATACCGTTGGTACCGTCCCCGAAATGCAGGTCGAAATCGATTATCAAAGCATTGTCAATCTTGTTTTCATTCTTTAATTTTTCTATTGCCACTGCAATGTTGTTGAACCAGCAAAATCCCCAGCAGGAATTCTTGCTGGCATGATGTCCCGGTGGCCTGATCAGGCCGAAGGCGGGTTCCTTGGCCAGGGCTAGTTCCGATGCCTTGATAGCCCCGCCCGCTGCAAGCAGGGAGAGTTCAAACAGTTGCTTCTTTTGTTTGATCCTGTCTATATGCGCGTCTGTGTGCATAAGTTGTATATCCTGCTCTGAGGCATAATCCGGTTCCACGAATTCATACTCCGGCTTTAGCACCTCGTAAGCCCTGTCCAGTCTACCCTGGGTGGCAGCCGGATCCGCACTGTATACTTCCCTGTATCTTTCGTGAAAGACTATCTTCATAAGCTTACCTCCTCAAAATTTGGGCATGGTTATTATCCTGGGATTGGATTCCTGGATAGAATAATAAACCATATCCAGTAATTTTTCAAAGATCTGAGCAAAAGTTCGCTTGCTAGTCAACGTCATTTCCCGGGGTCTTGCCGGTTTGTTCCAAGTCTTGCTTGAGCTTTTGCATTTACTGAAAATTTACAGGCTTATTCAAGTATAGGTTGAAAGTTTTCAAGTTATACTTGAATATATTCAAAGCAAAACAAACCGCAATTGTGATGGGTTTATTTATCATACTGAAAGAAAAAAGGATTTTTTAAAAAAAGAAGTGGCACGCAATTTGTAGGGAGTAATTTTGTTAAATAGGAATTTCAGCAGGGAGTCAAAGGGAGAATTGTGCAAAAAGCACATTACAGGCTTGTCTGCATAAGTCGTGAGCGGAGACCGCGATAGTTCTATGGAGGTCGAAAAGAATAATTGCGTCTTCAAGCCCGGGATCACAAACGGTTGCATGAAGTGTTGGAGGATAACTTTGTTGTTGCCAGTAAGTTGTTGAATTAAAAACAGCAACTGAATTGAGGAAATTATTGCGGATCTAGTTTAAATCAAGCGGATTTTAATTTAGGATCTTATATAAAACAAGGGGATTAAAATGAAATCATTAATCGTGGAGGATGAATTTAGTGCAAGGACTTTTCTACAGGAAGTTTTAGGCAGGTATGGGCCTGCGCACGTTGCAGTGAACGGTAAGGAGGCGGTTGATGCAGTACAATCGTCATTGGAGGCCGGAGAAAAGTACGACTTGATTTGTCTGGATATTATGATGCCGGAAATGGACGGGCAAGTGGCATTGAAGAATATTCGGGACATGGAGGAGGCTAGAGGGCTAACTTCCACCAAGGGTGCAAAGATTATCATGACCACTGCTCTGGACGATATGAAAAATGCGGTTTCAGCCTATTGGAACCTGTGCGATACCTATTTGGTCAAACCAATAGATTGGGACAATATGGTTTCTGAATTGCAGAAATTGGGCTTGATTGAGCAATAAAAATCCAATTTGGACCGGCTGTCCGAGATTGATTTTTGCCTGGGATTTGTAAAAGGAGAATTATGCAGGATACCGGAAGCAGGGATGTAAATGTTAAATCAGTAGCAGATAACAGTGGTGGGAGTGTGTTCTCGGAATGGGAAAACAAACTGGATTCCTTGAGCAGGGGATTGTCAGATGTGATCTCCGGACGGGAAAACAAGTTCCTGGAGATAAGCAGCGGTATACAGGACGTATCCAGCCGCGCAAAGCAGCTTTCCGCACTGTCCTCGGATTTGGCCAACAAAGTATCCGGGGAGGGGTTCGGAGGTTCAGTAAATGAATTGTCCGCCAAGTTGGAAGAAATGAATGAGATGAGCAAGAGGGTGGACCCGGAAAAAGGTTCCAAAAGATTGCAGGAACTTGCAGGATCCATAAATGGCCTGATGGAATACATGCAGAGGTTTAGGCCTATAATTCGCAGGCTCAAGGTCCTGGCTATCTCCACCAGGATAGAAAGTGCCCGTTTGGGAAGCGAAGGAAAGGGATTCGAAACCCTGGCCAATGATGTGGAGAAGTTGTCTGTAAAGACCGGGGAGTATTCCCAGAGAGTATGGAAGAAAATAACTGAGCTTCGCAAAATGGTGGATTCCGCCAAGGTTGGTGGCGGAACGGATTTGGGCAGCATATTTGAGGATATACGCTCTACTTTTGACAACTTGAGCGCAATGCAGGACAACTCCAGGCAAGTCACGGAATTCGTAACCGGACAAACCGAAGATATTGCCGGCAGTATAGGAGAAGTGGTCTCCTCAATACAGTTCCACGACATTACCAGACAACAGGTGGAACACGTAGCAGAGATTTTGCAGGAGATGGTGGGATATTTGAAGGAACACGAGGCCAATCCTGAAAACACGGAAGATACCGATGTGTTTGCAGCTTGGGTGGGAGAGGTGAGTGAACTCCAGGCCTCGCAACTGCAAGCTGCGAGTAGTGGATTCAATAGTGCATTGGGAAGAATCCGGGATAGTTTGATAGATATAACTTCGCGCATTGAAGACCTGGAAAAAAAGATGCAGGATTTTTCCCGGGATGAAAGCGGACAGTCGGTGCTGTTGCAGTTAAAGAACAAGATCCAGGGATTTTTGGGTCATTTGCAGCAAGGCGGGAGCGAGTTGGAAAAAGTGATGCAGATCATGAGCTCGGTGGCCAATACAGTGGGAGAAATGGGTGATTTTGTCCGGGAAGTTGAGGAAGTAGGTGAGGAGATGGAACTTATTGCCTTGAATGCAAGTGTCAAAGCGGCACATACAGGGGAAGATGGTTTGGCAATGGGGGTTTTGGCTGAAGATACCCGTAAACTCTCGGTGGAAGCTGGAGACAATACTTCCCAGGTGGCAAAAGGATTGGAAGAAATGTCTTCCAGTTCCGAGGATTTAAAAGCCAACATCCGGGAAAGTACCGAATTCTCCGAGCAAAACAAAGAGACAGCTTCCCGCGTTTCCGAAATCGTGGAGAAGTTGGATCAAGTTAATCAGGAAGTCTCTTCATTGTTTATCGATGTTCGGGAAAGGGCGCAGTCACTCCGGGGTTATTTGGAAAAACTGGCGGAGACCCGGCAATTGGAGAGCGAAGTGACCGGGGATCTGGAGCGGGTAAGGAAAGATCTATTGGAAATCAAGGATCAGGCCAGGGAAATGGCGCCTAGCGTGGACAAGCAGGCACTTTCGGACAGGCTGCAGGATATATTGAACAGGTATACCATGGAGACGGAAAGGTTGGTGCACAAGTCTTTTTCCGGAGAACAGGACGAAGGCACTTCGGATCAGCTCCAAGACGAGGATGATGGCGATTCCCAGGAATTCGGGGATAATGTGGAGTTGTTTTGAGTTTCCTTCCAAGTACAAAACCTGAAAAATATGGTCCGGAATATGCAAGTATAACATGAAAAAGTTTTAGAGTTTTAAGGTGTTAAGGTTTTAAGTAAGAAAAAGAACCAAAAGCCCGTTTATTCTACAAGTTGAGAACCTTTTCATGCTTCGTTGTGCACGTTAGGGCATGGGGGTTAACATGAAAAGTTTTAGAGTTTTAAGGTTTCAAGTAAGAAAAAGAACTAATTGGCTGTTTATTCTACAAGTTGAGCACCTTTTCTCGCTACAAAAGTGTTTGTTGACGAGATTGCCCATGCTTCGTTGTGCCCGTGAGGGCATGGGAGTTAACAGGTAGGACCTGGAATTACTTAATTTTTTATCTTGTTGATATAACTTCGAAAATTGGAATCAAAATTGAAGAATTTTTATCGCTTGGCTTGGAGTTTCGCTGTAGAGTTATGAGTTTGCAAATAATAATTAAAAGGAAGATTAATTTATGAGTGACTCCTATCAGGACCAGATGAAATCCGCTTTTCTCGAGGAGGCCGGGGACTTGTTGCCGGCATTGGAAAATGCCCTGCTGGAGATGGAAGAATCTCCGGGCGATGAAGAGTTAGTAAACAAGGCATTCAGAAGCCTGCACACTATAAAGGGCTCCGGATCCATGGCCGGATTGACGGAAATATCTGAGTTTACGCACCAAGTGGAAACAGTGTTCGATTTGGTCAGAAACAAGGAGTTGGAACCGGAGAAGCAAATCCTGGATCTGGGTCTTTCTGCAAAGGATATGATCGAAAACATGCTACACGATCCGGATTCTGTAGATAAAGACCGTAAGTCCAAGATCATGGAATGGGTTCAAACTCTTATCTCCAGTACCAAGCCAGACTCCGGGCAGTCGGGTATTAGTTCCAATTCCGACGAGGCAGATGAGATTTCCTCGGAGGAAGGGCAGAACGCGACCTACAGGATACGCTTCAAGCCTCCTGAACATTTGTTCATGAGCGGCGGGGACCCGTTGAATTTATTGCAGGAGTTGGAGGAATTGGGGGACACCAGGGTTATCGCCCATACCGAAGACCTGCCGGATCTGGAGGAGATTAACGCGGAAAGCTGTTATATATGGTGGGATATAATCCTGGATACTGATCAGGGAATGGATGCGATTCAAGATGTGTTTATCTTTGTAGAGGATGAAAGTGAACTCACCATCCAGGTTATTGATCAAGGAGACCTGGTTGAGGACCAGGAGGATACCTATAAGCGACTGGGAGAGATACTGGTGGAACGCGGCGATGTGAGCGAGGATGAAATAAACAGGGTGCTAAGTGAGCAGCGTCCGCTGGGGGAACTTTTGTCCCGGGATGGTGCTGTGAGTGAACAGGCAGTGCAGTCCGCTCTTGTGGAGCAGAATACGGTCAGGGAAAAACGTAGTGAAAAAAAGGAGAAGGATGCAGGATCCAGTCTGCGGGTGGCAGCCTCCAAGCTGGATCAATTGGTTGATTTGGTGGGAGAGTTGGTAATTGCCCAGGCCAGGCTCAGCCAGAAGGTGGGTGAAAAGGAAGATCCCGAACTCACCGAGATAGCAGAGGAAGTGGAAAGACTGAGCGGGGAGCTCCGGGATAACACCCTTGGACTCAGGATGCTGCCGATTGGATCCTCGTTTGGCCGCTTCAGGAGAGTGGTCCGGGACTTGGCCCGCGACAAGGGAAAGGAAGTGAATCTGGTCACACACGGAGCAGATACTGAACTGGACAAGACTGTAATAGAACAGCTTACCGATCCCTTGGTACATTTGCTTAGAAACAGCATAGACCACGGTATTGAAAGCCCGGAAGCAAGGGAGGCTGCAGGAAAGCCCTCCCAGGGGACAGTATCCTTCCAGGCCTCCCAGTCCGGAGGGAATGTAATTATAAGTATAAAGGACGATGGACAGGGATTGGATCCGGAAAAGCTCCGCGAGAAGGGTGTAGAGCGTGGGTTGATCTCCGAGGAGGCTGATTGTTCGGAAAAGGACTTGTTCAGCCTGATATTCACTCCCGGATTTTCCACTGCGCAGGAAGTGAGCGATGTCTCCGGCCGGGGAGTGGGCATGGACGTGATCAAGAGGAATATCGACGCACTGCAGGGGAGTATAGATATAGACAGCAAAAAGGGAGAAGGTACGAGCATCAACCTGAAGATTCCCCTGACCATGGCTATCTTGGATGGCTTGTTGGTGAAGATAGGCGATGTGCATTTTGTGGTTCCCCTTTCTGCAGTGGATGAATGTATGGAACTTAGCAGGGAAGATGCGCAAAAGAACGGAAAAAGGAATATAGTGGACTTAAGGGGCGAATTTGTGCCCTATGTATACCTGCGGGAACATTTCGAGATGCGGGATACCCCCCCGGAGATAGAACAGATGATAATTTCGGATGTCGAGGGGGCACGCATGGGTTTTGTAGTGGATCATATACTGGGGGAGCAGCAGACTGTGATCAAGAAACTGGGCAAGGTCTTCCGCGAGGCCAGTGAATTTTCCGGTGCCACTATACTGGGGGACGGTACGGTGGCACTGATCCTGGATATTTCCAAGTTGGCGGATCTGGTCAAACAGGCTAGTTAGTGCTTGGACGAAAATTCACCCATCTACATCAAAGCTTCAAAATTTTGAAATCCTCATGTATTAATATACACTGCGGTTTTAAAATTTTTCACTCCTTGTAACTGGGCAAATTTACGTCCAATCACGGTCTTTGGTCAGGCACTAGTTAGTTCCCATCCGGAAA
The DNA here is from genome assembly GCA_913055815.1 of uncultured Desulfohalobiaceae bacterium. Classification (GTDB taxonomy): domain Bacteria; phylum Desulfobacterota; class Desulfovibrionia; order Desulfovibrionales; family Desulfothermaceae; genus CAJXKR01. The sequence goes on from CAJXKR010000018.1 coordinate 12,008, forward strand.
TTCTTAATCTCCGGATACGGAAATAGCATGTTTTCAATTCGGAAAAGGGCAATTTCCGGATGAAAACTTATATGTTGTAAGTAGTAAGTGGTAAAATAGGTGGGAGAAAAAAGTGGCGTTTACGTATTTTTTCCGGGACAGGCAAACTCTGGAGGTGATCAGGGATTTTGCCCTGCCCAAACTGCGGAGCAGAAGATATATACATATCTGGGATGCAGGTTGTGCCATGGGACCGGAACCCTACTCCCTGGCAATAACCCTGTGCGAGAACATGGGAAGCATGCTGTTCAGGAATTTGAGGATTCACGCCACTGACGTGGATGAAAGCAATCAGTTCCAGGAGATTATCAGGGAGGGTAAATACAGGTATGATCAGATCAAGAGTGTCCCAAAGCATGTGTTTGAACGCTATTTTGAAACTAACGGAGACGAAGGCAACGTCCGGATAAAAAAGGAAATCCGTGACAGCGTGGTCTTTACCAGGCACGATCTGTTAAGCCTGGAGCCGGTCCGCAAGAACCTTTCCCTGATCATGTGCAAGAACGTACTCTTGCACTTTCAGCCCGAACAACGCATTGAAGTGATTAAGATGTTTCATCATTCCCTGCACGACGAGGGCTATTTCGTTACCGAGCAGACTCAGCAATTGCCGCAAGAAGTAGAGCATTTGTTCGAGCCTGTTGTCTCCCATGTCAAGCTATACAAGAAAAAGGCACATTGCTGATCTGAGCATCTGCCTTGGTGAGCAAGGCAGAGCTGACAGTCGGTTCAGCTAGCATCAAACTCTCATCCCCGACAATTTCCGATTTTACTTGCCAGCAAAGTGTTTTTCTATTATCTTAGAGACTATCATAGAGCAGTTATTTAATGGTCGGTTGTAAAGTAGGAGGTTCTTTTGGCGTTGAACCCGGGAAGGTTGCAATGAAAGTGATCAATCTAAATGCCAGGACTTCTATTTATACTTGCAATGCCTATTGCCTGTTGGGAGACTGGAATGCCCTCTCGGACGTGAATACGATCATCGACCCGGGCAGGGACCCGGAAGTTGTCCAGGAGCTGCAAGAACTGAATACCGGGGTGGGTAAAAAGCGAGTGGAACAGGTGATTGTCACCCACAATCACTATGACCATACCAGTATGCTGCAAGAAGTAGTCAAGATGTTCAAACCCAAGGTTATGGCGTTTTCCCCTTTTGTTTACTGCGAGGACCGCTGTTTATACGACCGGGAGATTATCCGGTGCGCGGACCGGGAATGCGAGGTCATTCATATTCCAGGACATTCCCAGGATTCTATCTGTATCTATTGTCCCGGGGAAAAGGTGCTCTTTTCAGGAGACACCCCCTTGTTTATTCGACAGCCGGGGTCCAGTTATTCACAGGGCTTTCTTGATGCCCTGCATTATTTGACACAGAAGGATGTAGGGATCATCTATCCCGGACATGGTAAACCTATCAAAGATAAATGCAATCAAATGATTAGCGACTCCTATTTGAATGCTATCAAGCATTGAGAAAATTTTTTCTGGGAAAGAGGCTTGCGTTGTCAAGTTTTGCTTGAAAGTTGTCAAATTTTATTTGAAAAGCAGAAATGGATACTAGCATTAACACCAGAAAAGGCATTACAAATTATATAAACGACTTGATTTATGCCCACAAGTACGACTGGGTCCATTTGAAGCAGGGAGAATTCTTTGTCTCGGATGGTTCTCCAGTAGTGGTAAGTACGGTACTGGGGTCCTGTGTCGCGGTTACAATGCACCATCCCAAAACCGGTACAGGGGCGATAACTCACGGTTTCCTGCCTGATTCGAGACAGCAGCCAAGCAAGGGTTTGCAGGATCCGGGGCGATTCGTGGACAGCAGTACCGAGTTTATATACAGGGAAATGCTTAAATTGGGGGCTAAAACAGATGAAATCGAGGTAAAGGTTTTCGGAGGTGCCCAAGTATTCGATCACAGGCAGTCATCTCAGGTGGTGGGAGTGGGAAGTTCAAATTCCCGGGCTGCCTTGCAGGCATTAAACGCATTGTGCTTGAAGGTAAATGTAGTGGAAGTGGGGGGATCTCGGTCCCGGAAACTCTATTTCCTGCCCCAAAGCGGAGAGGTCTGGGTCAAGAAGTTTTCCCGCCTATAGCAGGGCGAATTTGTCCTCAACTAAATAGTCAATTTTATCAGTGCATTATGTTTTAAGCTGATTTATGTTTTAAGATTGTATAACAATTTTCAAGTTTGAAAGTTCAAGTTTTATCAACCTCTTGATTTTATTTTCGAATTTCGATATTCGAATTTCGAATTTTGTTCCTATAACAAGAGAAAAATCAAATATAAACAGCAAGTTCGGTTTAGAACAAATTTGCCCTGCCGCCTATAGTGATGTCCCCCTGTAGCCGTTAACCGGGCCTTGGAATCTTGTTTTTCCGTAATCACGTAAGCATCTAACCATATAAACACCTCTTTAATATTAACAAATACTGAATCACATCTTGTCCTTTTGATATTTTGATGATAAATGTTTTTAATATGAACATTCTGATTATAGATGATGATAGCGATGTTTGTGACATACTAAGCCATGCAGTGACCTCCCATGGCCATTCCGCCCGGATTGTCCATTCCCTGGGACATGGTTTGAAGGAATTGGAGGATTACCATCCCGAAGTAGTGCTTTTGGATGTTTGTTTGCCAGACGGAAACGGGGTGGATTATCTGGATAGTTTTTTTATGTCCCACTGTTCTCCGGAAGTTTTGGTTATAACCGGAAAAGGCGATCCTGACAGTGCTGAGAAGGCCCTTTTGCACGGAGCCTTTGACTATATCCAAAAGCCAATTTCCATAGATAATATCTTGATCCCTATAGACAGGGCCAGGGATTTTAGGCAGGCACGTTTGGAGAGGGAGAGGGCGGAAAATTTTCAGCGGGAAGGTATTGTAGGAGAAGGTAAAGCCATTAAGGATTGCCTGAATCAAATCGCTGAAGCCGCGGGCACTGAAAACAGTGTGTTGATAAGCGGTGAGACCGGAACTGGGAAGGAACTATTCGCCAGGGCGTTGCACAATAATAGTCCCAGAGCAGATGGACATTTGGTGGTAGTAGATTGTGCAGCCCTTACAGAAACTTTGGTGGAGAGTACCTTGTTCGGCCATACAAAAGGATCTTTCACAGGGGCAATGCAGGATCAGGAAGGCCTTTTGCAAAGGGGGAACAAAGGGACTGTTTTCCTTGATGAAGTGGGAGAGTTGAGCCAGGAGATGCAGAAGAAGTTCCTCCGGGCCATGGAAGAGAAGAGATTCAGGCCGCTGGGCAGTAAAAAGGAAGTATTCAGTGATTTTCGGGTGGTGGCTGCCACCAACCGGCAGTTGCAAGCAATGGCCGGGGAAGGGAAGTTCCGCCAGGACCTGTTGCAGCGATTAAAAACCTATTTTATCGATATTCCCTCCCTTAGGGAAAGAAAAGAGGATATTCCCCTTCTGTTGGATTATTATCTGCAAAAGATATGTGCAAGAATGCAGATTCCGGTAAAAGAGTACTACCAGGAGGTGCTGGAAATATTCAATGAATACAATTGGCCAGGTAATGTTAGGGAATTTTTGCATGCAGTGGAAGTGGCAGTCTCCGCTTCCAAGCTGGAATCGCATCTGCATCGCAAGCATATCCCCCTGCATATAAGAACCGAGGTATTGCGAAATTCCATAAGCAGAAAAAGTGGCGAAGGTACGTTGATCTCGGAAATAGCATCCCCGTTGGCCAGTGAACAGGTTCCGGATTGGAAGACCTACCGCCATTCCATTCTGGAAGGGGCTGAAGTCAAGTATTATTGGGATCTTTACAATTATACAGGGGGAGATATTAATGAATTGGCCCGGTTAGCGGGAGTGACCAAGTCCAGGATTTACGAAATACTAAAAAAACATCAAATCGCCTACCACAAATCATCCTACAACTAGTGCCTTGTCATAAACGTCATTCCGGCGAAGGCCGGAATCCAGAAAAATAGAAAAAGACTGGATCCCGGTCAAAGCCTTCCCCGTACCCCGTTACAGGGTCCGGGATACAGTGTCGCAATTAAAGCGTTGTTCTTACCGAGATATAAAGTGTGACAAGAAACTGGTAAAACAAATATTCGAGCAGCAAATTCAAGTTTTGTTTGACAACTTTAAACTCAAACTTGAAACCCCATTCGGATTTTTCAAGCCTTTTTTCTAGTATAACTATCCATTTTGTTTGTAAATTTCAATCACTGTCTCCTGAATGCGGAATGCCTGGAATTTTGAGAGGCATCACTTAACTTGGATTTTGCCTTTCAAGTATTTTTGTATTTTGTCCGGAAAAGATTTCCTTTTCAAACTCAAGGCAAGTTTTGGTTTTGGATTTCCTTGTTTGATGCGGACTTATATAAAAAATTATACAATTGGATTGTTATAGGCATAATTCTTGAAATACATAGTATAATCTTTGAATCAAAAGGTCAAAATCGGATACTAAACAGGCCCAGTCTGTTATTAGTAGTCATAACCTCCTCCTGCTCCAGCCCTCAAGCAGGGCTGGAGTAAAATATTTAGATAAAAAGGTGATATTATGAATATTGGCGAAGGGATCGACAATCAGAGCTTTCGGATTCTGATAGTGGATGACAATCAATCAGTCAGGGATATGCTCTATAATCTTTTAACCCAGGAAGATTACGAATGTATAAGTGCAACAAGTGTAAAAGAGGCTGAAAAAGTATTAAACCAGAACGAAATCGACTTGGTTATATCAGATATCGTTATGCCGGGAAGTGAAGGCGGATTGCAATTGGCGGAAAAGATCAGGCAAAGCTACGACTCGGAAGTGATTCTGATGACCGGATACGTGGACGAGTTTTCCTTTGATAAAATCGTGGGGATGGGGGTTAGCGACTTTATACCCAAACCCATCAGTAGTACCAGCGAACTGTTGATGAGGATAAAACAAGTCCTGGTCAAGAGAATGAGTTACAAGGATCGCGACAGGGCGGAAGAGCGGCTTCAAAAGAATATCGATAGCATGAAGCAGTTATTGACAGGGGTGGTGAATACCCTGTCCAAGACAGTGGATGTGCGTGATCCTTATACAGCCGGGCATCAAAGGAGGGTGGCAAAATTGGCTACATTGATCGCCAAGGAATTGGGGATGTCCCAGAAGGAAGTCATGACTGTGGAGATGAGCGGGCTTATGCACGATTTGGGCAAATTGGCCATTCCCCAGGCTATTCTCAGCAAGCCTCACAAGCTGTCCGAGCTGGAATTCGGGCTTATAAAGACTCATTCCCGGGTGGGATACGATTTGTTGAAAAATATCAGCTTCCCTTGGCCAATAGCAGAAATTGTGCTGCAGCATCACGAAAAGTTGGATGGGTCCGGTTATCCAGAGGGAATAACCGGTGAAGAAATGCTTTATGAAGCAAAAATTTTATGTGTTGCCGACGTGGTGGAAGCAATGTCCTCCCATAGGCCCTATAGGCCTGCGTTGGGAGTTGATACAGCCCTGGAGGAAATTTCAGACAAAAAGGGACAACTTTTTGATTCCCGGATTGTTGATGCCTGCATCAGGGTTTTTGAGAAGAGGAATTACTCTATTGAAGATCTGGAGTCCAACGGGGATCTGTCTTATTACATGTCCCAATTGGATGATTTCCAGCTAAATACTGAGCAGACACCTACAGAGGAGTTACTATCTTTTGGGGTCTGCTGATCTGTTGCAATCTTGAATTATACAGCATTTCAAAAAATCAATAAAAAATATTTGAGTGTTTGTAGCTTAAAGGAGAAGCAAGAATGAACCAAGAACAGCTAAGCACCGGAGCGCAGCAGGTAACTCCGGAAGGGTCCTGTACAGTTGAGCGAGCCGAACAATTAAAAGAGTCTCTGTTGACAGGGCTACAAAACGGAAACGAGCTTGTTTTGGATCTTTCCGGAATAACCGGGTGTGATTTGACTTTTGTACAGTTGCTCTGTGCAGTGGCCAAAAAAGCTGATTCCCAGGGTAAAAATGTAGTATCCACTGCTTCTGTGCCCCAGAGTGTTATAGATCTGGTCGGAAGGCTTGGGCTATATTACAGTTGTTCCCAGTGCAACACGCAATCTTGTGTTTTGAAGGAGGTTAGCTCGTATGAGTAAGAAGATCATGACCGTGGATGACTCCTCCAGTGTTCGCCAGATGGTCAAGTTCGCACTGAGCGATGCGGGCTACGAGGTGTTGGAGGCCAGTGACGGCAAGGATGCCCTGCAGAAGCTGGAAGGGCAGGTGGATATGATTATTACCGATCTGAATATGCCCAATATGGACGGTATAGAATTGATTAAACAGGTACGTTCCGATTCCAAGTACAAGTTTTTGCCCATAGTGATGTTAACCACGGAATCCGAGGAATCCAAGAAGGCGGAAGGCAAGAAGGCCGGTGCTACGGGATGGATAGTCAAGCCTTTCAAGCCGGACCAAATATTGGGAGTTATCAAGAAGGTTATGAGATAACAGAAGACAGAAGTCAGAGTACAGAGGACAGAAGACAGAAGTCAGTACGTCAGTGGAGGCATGAATAACTGTAAGCTGAAAGTTGAAAGCTAAAAGCAAGACAGGAGAAGAATAGCTAAAAGCTCGAAGCAAGAACGAAGAACCAAGAACAAGGAAACCAAGAACATAGAACCTCGAACAAAAAGGGGGCCCATGATAGTTGCAGTTATAAACAACAAGGGCGGTACGGCCAAGACCACCAGCAGTGTTAACCTGGCGGCAGGATTGGCCAGGCAGGGATATAAGACCCTGTTGGTGGACCTGGACAGTCAGGCTTCTGCCGCACTGAGCCTGGGGATGTCCAGGGAGGAGCTAAATCCCGGCATGTCCGAGGCAATAATGGACGGAATGCCCATGGAGGAAGTTATCAGGTCAAGGATTTCCGCCGGACTGGATATCGCTCCCGGTGGAATGGATTTGGCAAATACCGACCTGAATCTGGCAGATATACCGGGCAGGGAGAAACGCCTGAATATTCAACTGCAAAGGGTGGCAGGTTCTTACGATTGGATGGTTCTGGATTGCCCTCCATCCCTGTCCCTGCTCTCTGTTAATGCCCTGGTGGCATCGGATTACTATCTTATTCCGGTTAAACCGGAATATTTGAGTATGGAAGGCCTGGCAGGACTCAATCAGAGCGTGCAGCGGCTAAAAAAGGGATTGCGCGTGGCCCCGACCCTGCTGGGCATACTCTTGACCATTGTACATCCCAGTTCCCGGGCTGCCAGGCAGGTAATGCAGAGGATCAGGCAGGAATACGGGGAATACGTGTTCCAGGATTACGTCAGGCAGGATGTCCGCCTTCTGGAGGCCCCGGAGGCGGGTAGGAGTATTTTCGATTATGCTCCCAGGTCCAACGGGGCCATGGCATATACAAGAACTGTCAAGGAATTGCTTGCAAGAAGCCAACAATAAAATTTTAAAAAAGGAGCTTGGTTTATGAATCAAAAGAAGGACATTTTTGAAAGTTCCGAACCTGAACCGGAAAAACCTGCTGGCAGCAAGGCTGGTTCAGAAGAGGAATCGCGCTTGCGGCAGGAGTTGGAGCAGTGCCAGGCCAAGGCCGGTATGCTGGATGTGGTTCCCACTCCGGTTATGGCAGTGGACAAGGACTACAATGTGACCTATATGAACATTGCCGGAGCAAAAGCCTTGGGAAGCAGTCAGGAAGACTTGATCGGAAAGAAGTGTTTCAACCTGTTTAATACCGGTCACTGTAATACCGAACATTGCCGGGTGAAGAAAGCCATGGAGCAAAACGGTGAATTTACCGGGGATACAACTGCCAAACTCCTTGGGGGAGAAACCCCTATTCGCTACACAGGCACACCACTCAAGGATGACAATGGCAATATTGTTGGCGGCCTGGAATATGTACTGGATATTAGCAAGGAGACAGCGATCACTGATGAAGTAAATAAACTCTCCCAGGCGGCAGTGGAAGGAAAACTGGATACCAGGGCTGATACAGAGCAGTTCGAGGGTAATTATGCGGAAATAGTCACAGGTGTAAATAATGTCCTGGATGCTGTAATCGGTCCCTTGAACGTGGCTGCTGAATACATAGACCGTATCTCCAAGGGCGATGTCCCGGAAAAAATCACCGAGGAATACAAGGGAGACTTCAACGAGATCAAGAACAATTTCAATCAGTGTATAGATTCATTGAGCGGCTTAGTATCAGAGGCAGGTAATCTAACCGAGGCTGCAGTTGAGGGCAAGTTGGATACCAGGGGTGATACCTCCAAATTTGGAGGGGATTACGCCAGGATAGTGCAAGGAGTGAACGATACCCTGGACGCGGTGATCGGCCCGCTTAACGTAGCGGCGGAATACATCGACAGAATCTCCAAGGGAGATATCCCGGAAAAGATAACTGAAGAATATTACGGTGACTTCAACGAAATCAAGAACAATCTCAACCAGTGTATTGACGGGATGGGCGGATTGGAAGAGGCGAACAATGTTCTCCAAAAGATGGC
>CAJXKR010000019.1 GCA_913055815.1 uncultured Desulfohalobiaceae bacterium
CCCGTTTCGGATTGAGTTATTTACCACAAGAAAGTTCGGTGTTCAAGAACCTGACTGTTGGGGACAATTTGAGGATAATCCTGGAATACTCGGGGTTGAACAAGAAGCAACAAAAAGAAACCCAGCAAAGGTTGATGCATGAGTTGGGTATAAGCAAACTTTCCGAACAAAAGGCCTATCATCTTTCCGGGGGGGAGAGGCGAAGATTGGAAATTGCCAGGGCCTTGGTGCTAAATCCCAGGTTTATGTTGCTCGATGAACCTTTTGCCGGCATAGACCCCTTGGCTGTAGATGATATTCAACAGATTGTTTTTGACTTGAAAAGCAAAGATATAGGCATTTTGATCTCTGACCACAATGTCCGCGAGACCATGCATATTTGCGACAAGGTTTATCTAGTATACGAGGGCAGGATTATTTTGGAAGGAACACCCAATGACATTGTCTCGGACGCGAAAGCCAGGGAAGTTTATCTAGGAGAAAAATTCAGTTTATGATCCCGGATTGTCCGGATGAAGATAGCATCAGGACGGTATTGCAAAAGCAAATTGCTGTTTTGCAGCTAATTGTATAGTTGCAATACAATCAGTTTTGTGGCAAAATCTTTGCATAAAACTTAATTTATTGATATAATTATTTTTTTGCTTGAGATGCTTTGAGCGGGCTTAAATTCCTTTATCTGCAGTTAACATTAAAAAGTTTTATGTGATTATGTGGTTACGTGATTATGTGTTTAAGAATGAAGAACCTTTTCATACTCCGTTGTGTCCGTCCGGGCATGGGGGTTAACATGAAAGAAAATTAGAAAATTTGAGAATTAGAGAATTGGTTTAAGAAAGACAAAAACCTTGTCCTCCAGGTTAAATTTATATTCTTTCATTGTTCGTTGTGCCCGGCAGGGCATGGGGGTTAATATGAGAGGTTACGTACAGGATTCCCCTTACCCTGGAACTTTCAGATACAAATAACAGCACCAAAATCAAGTCCCTGCCAATTCGGTCACTTGCCATGAGAGAAATCCTATAATACTAGATTCAAACTAGTATTAACCCCAAATTAGTCTAGTAACAAAAAGGAGCTCATCTTTGCTATAAGGAACCTGTAGAAGTAAATCCGTCTAGCTTTTTGAGGAGGGCGAATTTTATGATGTATTACAAGATACTTCAGCATGAAGATAGCAGCAGGGAATGGATGATTTTTTTGCATGGACTCGGGGGGAATTCCAATATCTGGTATAAACAGATCCAAGAATTCAGGAAGCACTACAATATACTTTTGGTTGATTTCTATGGACATGGTGAGAATTCAGAAGTCAAGGAAGAATATAGTTTTCCAATGTTGGCGGATGAGGTTGTTTATATAATGGATGTTGTTGGAATACAGAGGGCTCATGTTTTCGGGATTTCCTTGGGTTCAATAGTGGGAGCCATGTTGTGCAAAAGGCACCCGGAAAGATTGCATTCCCTGGTTGCCGGAGGAATCTTACTGGCCTTTGACTTGAAAGTCAAAGGCCTGCTCTATGCCGCAAATGTTTTACGCTTCTTGATGCCGTATATGTGGCTGTATGCCTTTTTTGCAAAGATACTTATGCCCAGGAAAAATCATGCATATTCCCGTTCTGTTTTTGTCAGGGAGGCCAAAAATCTTGGCCAGAAAGAATTTATGAAGTGGTTCAAGCTTCTCCTGGGCTTCCCCGGGATAGCAGGAAATTTGAGAGAAGGATGTCGCAACAATGTCCCCAAATTGTTTATTACCGGGGGGCAAGATCATCTTTTTTTAAGGCATGTCAGGGCATATGTGCAGACCGATCCCCAAGCGACTCTGCACGTAATAGAAAAGTGCGGTCATGTCTGTAACATAGAACGTTATGAAGAGTTTAACAGGGTTGCCTTGAATTATTTGGCTGGATATTCTTTTTCACCTGCTTATGCAAAGGGTGTTCGCGATATGATCACCAGAGAGACGCCTGCCTACGAATTCGTAAGTTGATAAACTCTGAATTCCAGCTGCGATAAGTCCCTGTGATGGAATTATGGAATTTGTGACTGCACTAAAGATGGACAAACAACTTCACGCGATGAAGCTATTTTTAGCAGGGGAACCAACTGTTATGGACGCAGATTTTTCCTTTCAGAGTTTCCCCCACGCGGTTAGTATCTCCTGTCTGGAAGGGGAGATATGGATACTACTTTTCACGAACGTAGCGGCGCAGTGTGGAAAGCGGCGGTCGCACGACAACATACCTGGTGGGGGAAATATCAGAAGGGAGTTGATGAGTTTTTATTATTTACTGAAACTTGATGTCAGTTTTTTCGAAAGGAAGAAAGTCGTGGTATAAGAATTGATGAAATACAAGCTGTTATTCAATTTGGACTTGATACAAAAAGAAATATGGTCCTGGTAGTCTAAGGGTGAGAGTATGCAGTTTGTTAGACTCATTATACTTTAAAGGGACTCCTTTCAAGAATCCGTTGAACCTTTTGTCTGCTTTATGACCATCAACCACCAAAAACCAGTTTTCTCCGTCATTACTCGCCGAGTAGGCCAGATGCTGGCTGTCCGGGGAAAAATAAGGTCTGCTAACACCGGCATAAGGATCTTGTTCCTTTCCGTCACAGACCATGATCATTTTATTGTCTTGTATGGCAGTATAGGCAATATGCTCTGAGTCGCTACTAAAAAAAGGCCTGCGTACATAATCGTAGCCCTTTCCTCTCTTTCCGTCTTTAACTATGAACCATTTCTTGTCTTTTTTTGCCCTGTATGCGATATAATTACCGTCCGGACTGAATATTGGCCGGCCCACCGAATCAAATTCCTTTCCTTTTTTTCCGTTGGCCACTATTGCCGCTTTTTTATCCTTTGTTTCCACCATATAGGCGTAACTATCGGAGTTGGGTCCAAAATTGAATACTCCGATTTTTTTATACGCCTTTCCTTTTTTTCCGTCCACTATTACTTTCCAGCCGTTTTTGTTTTTAATACTGTAAGCAATCCTTTTGGAATTTGAACTGAACATGGTGGGGCCAACTTTCAAGGCCTTGTGTTTTACTTCACCGTCTACTATTTTGAGCCAATGATTTCCTTTTTGCGCTGAATAGGTAAAGTGTTGTGAATTCGGACTGTAGAGAAGTTGAGTTATTTTTTTATATTTTTTGTTTCTTTCCGTTCCTCCCCGTACAACACGCCATTTATCGTTTTTCTTTGCTGCATAAGCAATCTCGCTGGAATCCGGACTAAATTCGGGAAGGGCTATGGAATTATACTGGGGCCCTTCCTGGGTGTTGTTTTGCACAAGAACCGATTTTTCACCTTTCAGTGCGACGTAAGCCAAGCGACTTGAATCCGGACTAAAAACCGGACTGCCTTTCCTGGCTATTCTGTCGTAGTGCGGACCTGCCTTGCCGTTGAGCACAACGAATTGTTTATCCCCTTTTTCTCCCAAAAATACAAGATTGGAACCATCCGGGCTGAACTTGAGATTGGCTATACCGCTATAAGTTTTTCCCGCCTTGCCGTCCAGGATTGGCAGGGATTTGTTGCCCTTATACGCAACATACGCAAAATGTTCCCCGTTGGGACCAAATATAAGGCTGCCCTTTTGAATACCCGAGAATTCTTTTTGTTTGGTATCGTTTAAGACTACAGCGCTCTTATTTGCCGAACGTACTACATAGGCGATCTGCTTTAAATCAGGACCGGGAAGGACTGATTTTAATACCGGACGGAATTTTCTCGGGGGAGAACTCAAGTAATTTTCTTTTTCAGACAGGGTGGGTTTCTGTCCGGTTGTTAGGGCAAAAACACTGCTCACTCCTTGTAATATAAAAATTATAAGGCAGAAATGAAAAATAAATATTTTGTTTAACTGCATAATTCTCCGGTCAAGCATGTAAAAGATAAAAAACTTGTTGTTTCCGTGTCCGTAATTTGGATAATTTCCGGAAGGGAGCATCAATATAGCAAAATAGCAGAAAAGGTGGATTTATGGAACCATTTTTGTTTCCATCTTGTGAACTTTAATTCCGTCCAGCACAATAGGCCCAAAATCCTGATCAGGAGTCTTGAGATCCTTTATTCTGATAGAACCCTGCATGGGAAGATTCAATCTTATTTTTTGAAGATCGTTTTCTTCAATGATATTGAATTTGGCAAATGAATCCTCTACGTCTGGGTTCCCTGTTTGGAACTCACCATTGGCAGTCCATGCATCCGGGTTTTCAGCATCCCCGTCAAAACTGTCTGCCATTTGTAAGTTCTGGAATGATAATTTATCATCATCGTTGTTATAATTATATTTTATATTTTCAATTTCCAATTCCCGGGCGTACTTGAAGTAAATCCCACTGTCATCATCAAACGGTGGGGCAATTTGCAATTCGAAACTGGGCATCAATACTTGACCAATTTCCAAGCTACCCAGATCCTTGTTGCAAAACTTGATATTGTCGATTCTGTAGTTGATATTTTGCTCCCAGTCTGTGCAGGCAATTTTCAGGGCTATATAAGTTCCTCCCCCCGTCGGATCGTATTCGATCATGTTTATTTCCAGAGGGGAATTGGTACTAAAACTGTATCCCCAACCTTGTCCATCCCCTATGGTCATATCCTCCAGAACCAGTGAGTCGGTGCTGTTAACATTGGTATCACTATCGTGAATTGTGAACCTATCGAATTCATCGTAAAAAGTTGCATTGCTCAAACCTATACTTATACCGGCTTGAGCTCTTACCGCATCCAACTCCCGGCTTTTCATGCGTTTCAGGCTGGCATTTGCCGAGTTTACAAGGGCAAATACCAAGAAAAAACAAATTAAAAGTATTGCAGGAAGATAGCTTCTATGTTTTAGCATTGCCGAGACTCCCGGATTCTTGTTGATTTAATAGTTTGCAAGAAATTATAATATCTGTTTCTTCGGTTAAAATCATTACAAAAAATTCAATTTGCTGCAGGGGCTATTTCAGCCCTGCCTCCCAGTGATGTATGGGTTGCTCCTTGAATGCGTATGTTCCGGAAAAAGGGATCGCCCTCGTTATTGGCTGTTCCGTCCGGATCGTCCAGTGCTATGGAACCAATACCGATTTGATCGGCATGGAATTCCAAAGTGGGAAGCCCTATGGATACACCCGCCATTGGGCCGCCGGCATTCTCGGATAGAGTGGGTAACTCTCCGGACATATCAATACTTATGGGTTGGGCTTCAAAGTCCTGGGGCGCGGCGGAGATGTCCAAATGATCCATATGCAGGCCGTGTCTGCCCGGACTATACATTCCACCGCTGTCATTCAGTGCAATACTGTTTATATGCAGCATATCCATTTCAAAATCGTTAATATCAAGCTCACCATCGTGTGCCCAATCTTGATAGGAGAATTGATCAAAGCTCATGTACATGACCACATCGTCAACTGTTATGTCGCAACCGTAGCCATTGTGAGGGGCAACTTCCATACTGCCCTCCAATGTGGCCACCTCCAAACCGTCCAGTTCTATTTTTCCTATCATATGATCGGAATTTCCAAAGGTGAAATCGAAATCGAGATAATCCTGATAAATCTCCATGGCAGGCACACCGAGATGTACACCGGCAATATATCCTTCATCCTCCATTTCACTCAAGGCAGGCAATTTACTGCTCAAATCGATGCTCAAGGGCCTGTCCTTCCACGCACCGTTCTGGAAATCGTAATTATCTGCCTGTTTGGTGTTGCAGGTGTTGGGAGAATTGCCTGCTTCAAGTTGGATATCTTTGCCCGGGCTCTGGGGTTGTCCGTTACTGTTCAGGTGGGTGATTGCATTTATTCTGATTACATCGCTTTCCCAGTCTTCAATTCGGAAACACTTGTTGGTTTCTTCATTATTGTCTGTATAGTAGTGATAAAAGTTGTCAAATTTGAAATATAGAATAATATCGTCCAGCATAATGTCTACACCGGTATCCTCGTGAGGCGCAATTTCCATGTAACCACTCAGCATATCTGCCTGCAGAGCTTTAGCTGTAAAATGTCCGAAACTGCTATCCGCGTTTAGAGTATCTTTCTGTGGGGCATCCATTTTGACTGAACCTATACTGGTTGCGTTAACAAAAAATTCAGTTGTGGGCAGTCCGATAAACACCCCTGCCATATTCGCGGACTCTGCATGTGGATCCCCGCTGTTTGCATAATTGGAGGCTCTACTCATAGCCGGCAATTCATCCATGAAATCGATTGTCATTATCTTGCCAGGAAAATCGTCTACAGCATCGGAGTGGTCCACTTCAAAAACATGGTCCCACTGACTGTGTAGTTTATCCTTGCCAAAAATAGCTGCCGTGCCGTTGTGTGGAAGTGCCTCTATACGCAAGACGTCAAGTTCAAAATTGTTAATGTTCAGGGAGGCGGCATCGTTTTCTTGGTTTGATAATCCCTCGGGATCCTTAATGGACCTCTGGTCCAGTTGCCTGTATATATATGTATGGTCAATCAAGATTCCTACTCCGGTTTGGGCGCTAACATCCTGCATTTCTCGATTGTTCATAGTTTCTAAGCCCAAGGAGGTTTGGGCGGGTAGAAGCAAAATTGCACTCATCAGGATTATGTAAACTGATCGGATTATTGAATTCAGTCTGTTGTCCATGATTTTCTTCCTGTTAATGGGTGGAAATCTCCATTCCACCGTTTAGGATTGCGGTGGTGCTTCCCGTGTCCTCAACCGGAAAGAAGGATGCTCCGTCATTGATTGCCTGATTGCTGTGATCGTCTATTGAAATACCGCCAATGGACAGGGAATCGTAGTGCATTTCGAAAACTGGCATACCTACCCAGATTCCACCCACGACACCGGATCCCCCGTTTTCCTGGTGTATCTTGGTTGTGTCAGGGAGGTGTCTGGTAACGTTTAACATTAGGGGTTGACCGTGCCAACTGGCTAATAAGTCGACTCTGGCCCATTCATCTTCTATGTCACTTCGAAGCATGACAATTCTATAATAATTATCCACTTTGGTCTCGCCATTCTCGTCTGTCAAATGTGCAGGATATTTTCCAGGACTTTTAATAACTATTGTATCCCCAGCCACCGGTATGTTAAATAAGTTTGCATTGGTATGTGTAAGGGCGTTTATCCTGAGTACATCCGCCTCGACATCGCTTACAACCAAACTGGCTCCATCGTTGTCCACATCTGGTAATCCCCCGGAATCTGTATAGCGCAACTGCTCGATATGCTGATAAATTCTGATATCGTCAGCAGCTATTTGGACTCCACTGTATTGGTAGGGCGATATTTCAATTAAACCTGAAAGTATGGACATGTTAAAGTCTTTGATTTGAATGCTCCCGAAACTTTCTCCGTCATTTTTTGCGGTTCTATCCAGTGCAGTAACTGTGATGTCTCCTACATTAATTTCATCTGCAAATACATTTATAGTGGGCAGGCCGATAACAACACCAGCCTGATTGTATGTTTCGTTGTTTTTTAAGGGAAGCAGTCCGTATTTGGCATTAAACATATAATTGAAACCTGGACTTAGTGCAGGCAGTTCATCCACCACGTCTATTGTCATTGGACTGGCCTCAAAATCGTCGACTGCATCCGAATCGCTCAGGTCGAATTTGGCGGATTTTTCTCCGAGTTTTTTACCTGGAGCAATGGCGTTAATCCTGATAATGTCCAGTTCCAGATTTTCCAGGTTCAAGGCTGCAGCACCCGAATCCTGGGTCAAATCGTTCCCAAAGGGATTGTTGGAATTATCCCCTCCATCCAGGTCCCGATAGGAGATTTTTCCGTAAGCCTTGTAATTGTTTATATCGTCGGGTATAAAACTCATCCCGGCCTGTCCGGTAACTTTATCCAGCTTGGAATTGAGGACAGGTTTTAAGCCCAGTGCAGTTGTAGTCGTACTTAAAAATATAATCAAGTTAAGTAAGAAGAAAAAATATTTAAATTTCATATTAACTCCTATGCCTTGGGCGGGCACAACGAACGATGGGCAATCTCGTCAACGAATGCTTTCGTTGCGAGAAAAATTATTGTTCTTAAACCTAAAACCCTGTCAATCTCGACTAGGAAGTAGCGAGAAAACCCTAAAATTTTTTGTGTTACCTCCCCCTAGTGGGGATAAAGTTCTAGTTTTCCGGAAAGATTGGCGCTTTCAAAATCTTCGATCACCACATTCATATAAGAGGTGTTGTCATTAATAACATCTTGGGAGTCCGGATCTTGATTCTCCGGATATGCAGGGTCATCAAAGTATATACCCCCGATTGAGATCTTGTCAGCATACATTTCCATACTTGGCAGAGTAATTGCTGCTCCTGCTATTTCTTTATTGTCCGGATGCATTTTTGTAGCCATGGGCAACTTGGAACTGAGGTCGATTCTAAGCGCCTGTGTACCCAGTTTTTTAGTCCTTGTCGGGATGTCCCCGGCTGTAAAGTTGTCCATGTTGTCCAGGTATTGTACCCCGTGTTTTCCCGGGCTTGTGATTTCAGGAGATTCTTCTGGATCAGAAGGTATCGAGCTGAAAGCCAAGCTGTTTATTCTTAGCGCATCAATCTCCACATCCCTTATAGATAAAATTGCAGGATGTGCACTATCTTCAGTATCATCCAGCAAGTAATTGTCGTAAACATCTATAAGGCTATTCCACATTCCGTCCCGATCGATATAATTTATTCTATCAATATGGGTATGAAGAATCACATCGTCAGTCAGGATCTCGATTCCACTCCCGGATGTGGGAGGAGCGAGTTCCATGTATCCATCCAGGACAGAATAACTTACTCCATGCAAGGTTAGCCTGCCGAAACAAAAGGTCTCCCGACAGGGAATACCCTCCATAATGCTTGAGTCTTCATAAATCGTTCGTTCTTCTTCACGATCATTCCAGGCATCGCGTTCCAGGGTTTTGATATTAATGGCTTTGATATCAAAAGTGTCCATGTAAATATTTACCGTGGGCAAACCTATTAATATCCCCGGTCTTTGCTTATTAACGCTTAAACCGGGTAATCTTGAAGTGACGTCTATGCTTAGCGGGGAGTGGGTGAAATTATCCACAGATGAACTGTCCTCAAGGGAAAATCTGGAATGATCGCTTCCTGTTGTTTGTCCGGGAACAATGGTATTGACACGCAAAATATCTACACGTATATCATCTAGATTTAATTTTGCTGGTCCAGCAACCCCCACAGTATCTTCACCGAAATCTTCAGTAAAATCTTCACCGTCTTTGTCCACATAAGCAATGTGCTCGAAATTTAAATAGTTACCATAGTTATCAATGTTGATATTGATCCCGGCTTGACTGGTAACTGTACTCATTCCTTCATCTGAGAGCGGATTGAGGGCAAATGCACAACAAGGCAAGCACATGAAAAAAATAAGAAATTTAATTACCTTATTCATTTTTGCCTCTTGGTGGTTTGTTTGGTAGAATGGCGATTATATCCTACCAAAACTGGGAATAAATGTATTACTTTCTATACAGTATAGTTACTTGCTACTTAAAAATTTAGCCATCGCTCAATAGAATGAACCCTGTTTATTAGTAATTGCTTTTTTTCAGTATTTACAAGGTTTAAATATATCATTTATATTTGTTGTGCATATTGTATATTAGATTATGGGTTTATGTCAATTTAAATTTTTTTCAGGTCAATATAACGGAACTTTGTATTTGGAGATAAGTTGAGGTTGGTAACTAATTATGGCAATTTTTTTTAAGCTCTGTTGTCGCTGTTGAATAATATCCAGCTGTGATTTTTGCCAAATAGTAAAAGTATCTAATCCGGTTTTGATTTTCGAGCATGATCAAGTTTACAGAAAATGATGTCCTGGTAACAACGCCTGTGTCTCCGGATGCAGAGGACAAGGAGTTGGCCCTGCAATTGGCTGGCAAAATTGGAATCTCTTTTTGTCCAAGGGGCAAAAATACGATCAGTTATCTTACGCATCGCTGCAACCTAAGTGCGGCAATCGTTGTTAGTTCAAAACAAATCCATCTTGTCTGTCAAGGCCACAGATACGGATTCCATCCCAATATGTCACTGCAGCGCGTGTTGGCCTTGAAAAAAGGGGAAAAGGACAGGCTGGTCGAAGCTGCGCAGCTGAAGTCCGGAGATAGTGTCTTGGATTGCACTTGCGGATTAGGTGCTGACGCGGTTATTTCAGCTTATGCGGTAGGGGAGAGGGGCAGGGTCAGAGCGCTGGAATCCTCGGCACTACTTGCAACAATTGTCAGGTTCGGGTTGTTGAGCTATGAACACAAGGAATCCGCATTGCTGGATGCAATGCGCCGCGTTGCAGTAGTTAACCAGGACTATGCAGAGGCGTTGCACGAGTTGGATACAAATTCATGGGATGTTGTCTGTTTTGATCCCATGTTTGAAAAGTCGTTTTCCGATACCAAGGGTATAGATCTGGTGCACCTGCTGGGTTCTAGCAGTTTGCCAAGTCCTGAAGTCATTGATCAAGCCCGTCGGGTAGCCAGTCGAAGTGTAGTGATCAAGGACCGTTATCCCGGAAATTTCCTGAAAACTATAGGTGCGCCTATTGTATCGAATTCTAAACGGATTTGGTATGGTAGATTAAAATCTTCCTGAACTATGGGCAAGTTTTAGAGGATCCCCTATTGGACAGTTGATTTTACAAGGGGTATCTCAGGATTCGGCAATCTGATTTTTATTGTCCTGTCTCTATTTTGTTAATCCAGATCCATCTCTTTTTCCAATTTCTGGATTTCCTGTTCAATTTCCCTTTTGTCTTTTTCCGGGAGTTCCGGGTCTTGCAAGCGCTTTTTAAGGCTGAGCAGGATCATTTCCTGCCTGTAATCCTGACAGGTATAATTATGTGTCTTGTCACTCATGATTTTGTTCTCCAGCTTGGTTAATAAGTTTTTCTAGTGTATCCGATTTAGTTTAGGCTGTAAAATATTACTTATTGCTTGGACTTTAATTCATCATTACGTAAAAACGTAACCACTGGAAGATAGTTTACATTTGCTGTAACATCTGGTAATAGCGGAAAAAAATAAAACAAACTGTTTGGGAGGTTTTATGGAAATCAAGTTCAAAATTGCAGGATCTGTGTTATTGGTTGTTGTTATAGTTGCAGTAGCGGGTGTTTCCCCGGTATTTGCTCAAAACCAGGAAGGCCGGCCAATGATGCAATGTAAAGAGCGTTTTGATTCCATGGATACGGACAATGACGGAATTGTCAGCAAGAAGGAATTTATGGATTTTTCGCACCGAGGAAACAGGAATCCGGAGAATGTTTTTGATTCCAGGGACGGGAACAACGACGGGGAATTGAACAGGGATGAATTTTGCAGTGGTGATCGAGGAATGCGGAGAAAGGGAAAAAGAAAGGGCAAAGGGAAAAATTCCTGGTGAGATGGAAAAAGTGATTGCGCAAGAATAAGCTTTGCAAACTTGTGATTCCATAATTAAAAGTTTTTTCATGCTGCGGTTGTCTCCAATGTGGAAGGGAGGGCAACAATAACGTATGGGGATGTGATGCAAATAGAGCGCGACCAGGACAAGTGCAACTACTGCATGCTCTGTGTCCGGGATTGTATTACCGGTGTATGGCAGGATGTTGAGGGTGTACCAACTCCCGGGCGTCCGGAACTCTGCAATCTGTGCAGTCATTGTGTAGCGGTGTGTCCAGTTGATGCCATTATCCACAAGGGATTGCCTGATAACGGAGAACTTGCTGCGGTAAGCAGGGATATGCTGGATCCGGATGTCTACAGGGAGGTGGTAAAAACGCGGCGCAGCATCCGGGAATACAAGCAAAAGCAGGTTTCAGTGGAAACAGTGGAATCAATAATCGATCTTGCCAGGTTTTCGCCTACAGCCAGTAATTCTCAGCATGTGGAATATATTGTTGTGACTGACCCAAACATTCTGCAAACTGTATCAGAACATGTCTTTTTGTTTGGGGAGAATCTTTACAAATGGTATAATAGCGGATTGGGGAGGGCGCTTTTCAGGATTTTCGGAAATATCGGTGCAGTGAAAAAGCTTTCCGGATATATGAATGCTATGGACTATTATATAGAAAGACACAGGGAGGGCAAAGACTACATACTTCACAACGCACCGGTTCTGATACTTGTATGCGCTCCCTCCGGAGAAACATTCGGTGTTGACAACTGTAACATAGCTGCTTCCAATATCATGAATTATTCCCATGCATTGGGCTTGGGAACCTGTTGTATCGGATTTTTGACCGTAATGTTAAAGTACAGCCGCAAGCTGCGCAAGCTTCTGCAACTACCCAATAACCGTACGGTCCATGCCAGCCTCGTACTGGGATATCCCGCTTATTCCCACAAATACGACGTTCAGCGCCAATTGCCGCGTACAACTTGGCTGGAGTAAGATCGAATACCGGGAGAAGCTTATAATCCCTGAATGAAGGCGTGAACAAAGGAAGCGAATAATCCCGGGTAATTTATTTCCTGTCTTCAGAAAGGATGGACAAGGATTGGACTATGCAGCTTCGAACACTGCATGATCTCATAGTTCAAATGCGGAACCTGAAAGACCTGGAAGCATTGCGCTACAACAACGGTTACCGTACCTTCAGTTATACATACACTGAGTTGTATAGGTCTATTGCCGGGGTTGCCGGTTTTCTAGCAGAAATTGGCTTGCAGCCCGGAGATACGCTGATTGTTCAAGGCGAAAACCGTCCTGCGTGGGTGATTCTGTTTTGGGCATCCATAGCAAGGGGAGTCCGGGTGGTACCCATAGATACCGGAGTTTCCGGTCAATTTGTCCATAAAATTATTCAGCGGAGTGGAGCCAAGGTGGTTTTTGGCAGGGATACCATGAATTCCGATTCTTTCCCGCTTGCAGTATATCCCTTGCAATCCCTGGAGGAGGTGCAGTACAGGAGCGAGTGCGATTTTGCACCCGTGCACCCGGAGACTGAAGTGGAAATGGTTTTCACATCCGGTACTACAGGTAGTCCCAAGGGATTGCTGCATACCCATGAAAACATATGTTCCGATCTTCGGCCATTTCTTCCGGAATTTGAACGCTACAGGAAATTTCTCCTCCCATTCCGTCCCCTCCGGATCTTGAATCTGCTTCCCTACAGCCACATGTTCGGCCAGGCACTGGGGCTCTTTATTCCGGTTCTTCTGGAGGGGTGTACCGTGATCTCCCGCGAGATGAATCCCAATTCCTTGATCTGGCTGATAAAAAAGGAAAAAGTCTCGGTACTGAATACCGTGCCCGGACACCTGGACAAGTTGAAAAATTACCTGGATGCCAGGTATGGTTGCAGCGAGCGGCCTGTTAAGAGGCACGGGAAAACGGGTATTATCGAAAGGATCTTGCGGTTTCGGGACATACATTCCCTCATGGGCTGGAAATTCTGGGTAGTGGTTACCGGGGGGTCCAAGCTGCCTGAGCAACTGGAATCCTGGTGGCGCAGGACGGGATTCTTGATGGTTCAGGGCTACGGCCTGACTGAGGCCAGTCCCATAGTTGCACTTAATCATCCCTTTAATTCCAGAAGCGGCTCCCTGGGAAAGGTACTGGAGGGCCAGGAAGTCAAGCTGGCATCGGACGGGGAGATCCTGGTCCGGGGACCCAATATTGCCGGACAATATTGGGAACAGGATCCTTTCGGGTCCGGGCCCAAACAGAGCAACGGAACCGATGAAAACGGCTGGTTTCATACCGGTGACATCGGATATATGGACCAGGAAGGCAGGTTGTATTACCAGGGCAGAAAAAAGGACACCATTGTAACTGCCGAAGGTTTGAACGTCTTTCCTGAGGATGTGGAGAAGGCCCTCTGGCAACAGGGTGGTCTCAGGGATTGCGCGGTTGTGGGAGTGAATAGAAACGGGCAGGAGGAAGTGCACGCGGTTTTGCTGGATCCGCAGATCCGGGACCCGGAAAGGATAGTCCGCGGAGCCAACGCGGATTTGGAAAGTTATCAATATATAAGGAGCTGGTCTGTCTGGCCCTATGAGGATTTTCCCCGCACTACGGCCACCGGCAAGGTCAAGCGCACCAGGGTGAGGGAGATACTGCAAGGGGAGCAGGTAGAGGAACAGAACAAACAGAGTTATCCTCCGGATTCCGGAAGTGGTTTTTTAACCCTTTTGGCCAGGATTGCAGGGATGCAAGAGGACAAAATAGATTATGATTTCAGGTTGAATCAAGACCTGGGACTTTCCTCCCTGAAGAGGATAGAGCTCTTGTCCGAACTCGAGGAACACTACCAGATTAGAGGGGATGAACAGGCCTTTGCCGGTATAGAGACAGTGGGCGAACTAAGGGACTGGATTTTCCGGGGCAGGGAGGAGACTTTTTCCAGAGCGGAAGATCCAGCAGGGCAAATAGCGGATTCCGGGAGGGCAAGCAGGGAAGGCAGGCACAGTGAGCAGGGAAGGGCTATGGCGGAAAGGTCCCTGGGACCTCCCCGCTGGAACAGGTACAGGCCTGTTGCCACTTTGCGGGCTATTTTGCAGGAATGTTTATTGCTTCCCTTTTTCAGGTTCTATCTCGGTATCCGGGTGAAAGGGCTTGAAAATATCAAATCTCTTACTCCGCCTTTTCTAGTGGCTGCAAATCACAGCAGCCATCTGGACGTGATCGCTATACTTTGCGCATTGCCCCGGAAACTCAGAAGAAAACTGGCTCCCACAATGGCCCAGGAACATTTCTATCCCCTGATTTATCCCGGGAAATACTCCGGCTTCAAAAAGGCGGGATTTTGGATGCAGTATCTGATGAGCTGCTTTTTGTTCAATGCGTATCCGTTGCCCCAAAAGACCCCTGGAACCAGAAATGCTTTGCGTTATTCCGGGGAACTGGCTGAAAACGGATATTGCACTTTGATATTTCCGGAAGGAATCCGCAGTCCGGACGGAAATATCCGTAGTTTTCAGCCCGGGGTGGGATTACTGTCCAGGGAATTGCAAGTTCCGGTCATACCGGTCAGGGTAAAGGGCTTGTTTTCACTGTTTTCAGTACATCATAAGTTGCCCCGTCCCGGGAGAGTGGAAGTGGAATTCTTGCCTCCGGTGCAGGAAGTTCCCTTTCAGGGACCGGAGGAGATAAGTGCAAAGCTGGAACAAGCTGTCAGATCTGCAGATAAAAAATAAGCTTGTCCAGGGGCTGGATTTCAAGAAAGCGCTTTTCGGCATTTGGCTCTCGGACAATCCGGTGCAGGAGAACCTGAAAAATGACATGCTGGATAAATAATCAGTTTGAGGTGAATCTGTTGGATACAGTCATTGGTGGTTTGAGGAGCCTATGATGGCAGTGGGGTAGGCGTAGACAGTTTCAAGTTTCGGGCAAACAAGAGCGGGTTATTAGGCGACATATAACCCGCTCTTTAAAATATTTCTGCAGTGCCCTTACCCTAGGCAAAAATCTTTTTAACTTCCCGGCTGGGAGTTTTGTCCAGCAGGCTGACCAGTATTGCTGCTATAGAGCAGAGGATAAAACCGGGCAGTATCTCGTAGAGCTCGAACATTCCACCTGAGAGATTCTTCCAGATGATTACGGTTGTTGCTCCCACTATCATTCCCACTAGTGCGCCGTTTCTGGTCATCCTTTTCCAAAACAGGGACAGGATAACAATGGGTCCGAAGGCTGCCCCGAATCCTCCCCAGGCATAAGCTACCAGGTCAAGTACCTTGCTGTCAGGATTGGATGCCATGCCGGTCGCGATCAATGCCAGTACCACAACCGAGATCCTGCCGATCCAAACCAGTTCCCCGGGCTTGGCGTCCTTTCTCAGGATCTGTTTGTAAAAGTCCTCTGCAATAGCGCTGGAACAAACCAATAGCTGGGAATCTACAGTGCTCATTATCGCTGAAAGAATGGCTGCCAGGAGTATCCCGGCCAACCAGGGATTGAAGATGGCCTGGGTCAGGGCGATAAATACTGTCTCGGAATTGTCCAGGGGAGAGTTGGCAAAATAGGCAATGCCAGCAAAACCAGTAAATATGGCACCGAAAAGCGCAAGTACCATCCAGGTCATGCCCACCAGCCTGGCCTTGGGTACGTCCTTGGTGCTACGGATAGCCATGAATCTTGCCAAGATATGGGGTTGTCCGAAATATCCCAATCCCCAGGCCATAAGAGAGATGATGCTGAAAAAGCCCATCCCTGAAAATGCATTCAGGTGTGTTTTGTCGATTTCTCCCACCTCTGCCACCACAGCATCCCAACTGCCCAGCACGTTGATAACCAGGACCGGCACAGCTAGCAGTGCGAGAAACATCAGCGTACCCTGGAGAAAATCGGTGAGGCTGACAGCCAAAAAACCTCCCAGAAAGGTATATGCAACAATAACCGTAGCACCTACCCAGAGGGCGAGCTGGTAGTTCATACCAAAGGTTTCCTCGAACAGGATTGCTCCGCTCACCAGGCCGGAAGTTACGTAAATAGTGAAAAAAACCAGGATGACAATAGCGGAAATTACCCGCAGAATCCGGGTGTTGTCCTGAAAACGGTTTTCCAGGTAATCCGGAAGGGTGATGGAGTCACTGGCTCTCTCGGTAAATCTACGCAAGCGCCTGGCAACGAATTGCCAGTTCAAGTAGGCCCCAATGGAGAGCCCGATAGCGATCCAGATATTGCTCATTCCCCCTGCATACAAGGCACCGGGCAATCCGAGCAATAGCCAGCCGCTCATGTCAGATGCACCTGCACTCAGTGCTGCCACGGAAGGACTGAGTCTCCTGCCTCCCAGTATATAGTCGGTGAGGTTCGTTGTCCGGAAGTAGAAGAATAGACCGATACTCAGCATCACAACAAGGTAAACTATAAAGGCGGAAAATGTGGGTGCATCCATTTAGTTGTCCTCCTTGTCAGTGAACAGTGTGATTATGGACAGGATTATCACCAAGGGCATGGGAATTAACAGCCAACACCAGGTTGCAAGGGTCAAAGACGCTTCCTCCATAATAACCTCCTCCTTAATACAGCGCCTGTATAGATAGCAATTGTTGCTATACAGTGTTTTTCGAATTTATGCACATCCTGCATATTGCAGGATTGTTCCCGAATTTGCTGATTGGGCCTGCAGTGACCTATGCAGATATTTGCCTGTGCTGTCAAGCTGGAATTTGGGACTGGAAGGATACGTTTGGATAGTTAATTATTTTCCGCCAGTTCGATTGTTCTTGGAGGATCCCTTTTTGCCGGATTTTCCTGAAGATTTGCCCTTGGAGGCCTTAACTGGTCTTTGTGCCTTGTGGGAAGACTTTTTTCCGGATACTGACCGTTTTCCACCCCCTTTCCCGGATTTTCCGGGAGCGGAATTCCTTTTTGTCTTGTTCTTGGTATCTTTGTGATCGTGGTCGGATGTGGACGGCTTGATCAGACATTTGGGTCCGTGTCCGATCAGGTCTTTCCTTCCTGCCTTGATCAGGGCTTTTTCTACCAGGTGCCTGTTTTCCGGGCGGTGGAATTGAAGCAGGGCACGTTGCATGGCACGTTCCCCGGGATGTTTGGGCACATGAACCTTTTCCCCTGTATGGGGGTTTGTTTCAGTAAAGTACATACAGGTGGAGAGGGTGCCGGGAGTGGGATAGAAGTCCTGGACCTGTTCCGGGGTGAAACGGATCTTTTTCAGGTATTCCGCCACCTTCACCGCATCAGACACTCTTGCCCCCGGGTGGCTGGATATGAAGTAGGGAACCAGGTATTGCTCTTTTCCGTGTGTACGATTCAATTGATTGTACTTTTCCCTGAATTTCTCATATATGGAAAAATCCGGCTTTCCCATGTGTTTTAGGACCCGGTTTGACACGTGTTCCGGGGCCACTTTCAGTTGTCCGCTTATGTGGTGTTTCACCAGTTCGTGAAAAAAACTGTCCTCACTGTCAGCCAAGAGATAGTCATGGCGAATGCCGGAGCGTACAAACACCTTTTTTACCCCGTTCAGATTCCGGAGCTTTCTCAAGAGCGAGAGGTAATCCGAATGATCTACCTGCATGGAGGGACAGAGACTCGGGGTCATGCAGGCCCTGTCCTTGCAGGCACCTTGCTTGAGCTGCTTCTTGCAGGGAGGCTTTCGGAAGTTCGCGGTGGGTCCGCCCACATCGTGGATGTACCCCTTGAATTCCGGATCCTCTAGAAAACTTTCCGCCTCTTTTATTATGGACTCGTGGCTCCTGGAACGCACGATCCTTCCCTGGTGAAAGGTCAGGGCGCAAAAATGGCAGCCTCCGAAACATCCTCTGGAACTGATGATTGAGAAGCTGACTTCCTCCACTGCAGGGATCCCTCCCTGGCTTTCGTAGTCCGGATGTGATCGCCGGGTGTAGGGGAGTTCGTGTACGCGGTCGAATTCGGCTTGGGAAAGGGGGAGTTGAGGTATGTTCTGGAGAACGTAATAGTCGAAATGGCGTTCAGCCAAGGGCTTGGCATTTATGGGGTCGGTGTTTTTGTTCTGAATATTGAAGCTGTGGGCAAAAACAGTGGGATATTTTTTTATCTCCTGGTAGTCTGGCAGGACGGATCCCTGGAAATCAGCGGACAGTTCTTTTACCTTTACCACTGTGCCCCGGATGTCGGTCATTTCCGAAAGTGGTTCCCCGGAATCCATGCGCTGGGCAATTTCCAGGATGCTCTTTTCACCCATGCCGTATACGAGCATGTCAGCCTTGGAATCCACGAGTATGGATCTGCGCAACTTGTCGGACCAGTAGTCGTAATGGTTCAATCTTCTCAAGGAGGCCTCCAGGCCGCCCAATATTACCGGGACCTTCTTGTAGGCGCGGCGTATGATGTTGGTATAGACAAGTGTGGCCCTGTCCGGCCTAAAACCGCCCACGCCGCCCGGACTGTAAACATCCTTCTTTCTGAACTTGCAATTGACCGTGTAGTTGCTGACCATGGAATCCAGGTTCCCGCCGGTTACCAGGAAGGCCAACCTGGGCCTGCCGAAGACCCGGAACGCTTCCTGGTCAGTATAGTCTGGCTGGGCAAGTACGGCAACCCGATATCCTTCAGCCTCGAGTACACGCGCAATCACTGCTACCCCAAAGGAGGGGTGATCCACGTATGCGTCCCCGGTTACCAGGATAAAGTCCGGCCTGTCCCAGCCTCTTGCATTAATATCCTTTATTGTGGTGGGTAGGAAATCTTTTCTATTCAAAGCCTGCCTTGGATGTTTCGTAAAGGTTCAAGGTTATACAGTTAAACGCCAAAAGTTTCAGGGTTTATAAAATAGTTTTCCTCCGGAAAAAAGCTAATTTCCGAATTAAAAACTTATTATTTAGCTGTATTGTTAATGGAACAAAACAAGTTGTTTGCAACAAGGATGTCAAATATTGATTACCAGGGTCACGGAAAGAGTAGTGTCTGTTTTTTCCAGGTCTTTTGGTACGGGGCTGTTGTCGTACTTGACCTCGTAACTGGTTTTCATTGATAAAATATCTGTCAAGGATGTGATAAGCGCGGTATCAGAAGTAATATTGTAATTCTCCTGTTCTTGAATATCCTGCAGATACTTCAGAGATTGGGTGAAACGGGTCTTGTCCGTAAATTCGTAGGTATATTTTGCAAACAGTCTCCCCCGCAAGTAACTCTGATCTGTTTTGTCGGTATATTCGTCGAAATTATAATCAAAACCCGGTTCAGCCCTGAGATAATGTTTGGGACCGCTAAATATCTTGTATCCAAGGGTCGGGCCCAAGTAATAGCTGTTTTCGATACCGGAAAATTCGTCCCGTTTCCAGCCTGCCAGAAACGCGGAATAGAATCTCTTGGTAAAGGAATAATCCGCCCTCAGTTCAGTAGAATAGCGTTCCGCGGTCCGGTTGCCGTCGTTCTCATTGTACAGCGCCTTTGCCTCCCAACTTGTTTCAAACCTCTCGTGCGGGGCATAGGTTAGCATGTTCTTCAGAGAAAGGTGCTTGGTTTTTGTGTTGCCTGTTGTCTGCACGTATGAGGCTTCAGCTTCATCCTCCCAGGTCTTGTTTTTCTGGGCAAGGACGTTTCCGGAAACAAAAACGAATAGTATAAAAAGTACAATTATATTCCTGGACAAAATATTGATCTCTTTTCCAAGGGATTACAATTAAGCCTGATTTTGGGACATTCAAATTAACAGCGACAGTTTTATGTTATCATACTTTGATAGCTTAAATCTCGCTGTAGTTAAGGAATAAGGTTTAATTTGTCCTGTGTCAAGGAATGGAAAATAGCCTTGATATGTGGTTTTTACTGCCTGGTATTGATTTGAAGTGAAAGTAGCTAGTTTCCATCCGGGCAATTTCCGGATGAAAACTAGTGGTTTGTCATACATATTTTGTCGCTTTCACAACAAAGTCATTCCGGCGAAGGCCGGAATCCAGAAAGACA
>CAJXKR010000020.1 GCA_913055815.1 uncultured Desulfohalobiaceae bacterium
AAAATTCACTCCTGAAGGAGCAATAATATGTCGGATACCAAGATCAGCGTGCTCTGTGAAAATACTGCCGGCGGAGTGATGGGGATAACCGGTGAACACGGGTTTTCCGCCTTGATTGAAAAACAGGGTGAAAAGCTCCTTTTCGATACCGGGCAGGGACGATCTTTGCAAAACAATGCCAAGTTTATGCAGGTGGACTTATCCGGGATACAAGATGTGGTTCTCAGTCACGGGCATTATGACCATACCGGTGGTTTGCCCGCAGTCCTGTATCCTCCCAGGTTGGTTAATGTAACAGCGCATCCGGGGATTTTCCAGAACAAGTATGCAGAATATCCTTTGCCCGGTGGAAAGACAAATGTCTTTATCGGCATGGGTTACAGTTACGAATACTTAACCCTCGGATTGTTTGCCAATTTCAACCTGCAATCCGAATTTTGCGAATTAAAGCCAGGTATTTACTATTCCGGGCAGGTCCCCAGGGAAACAGATTTCGAATATCCTGATCCGCACTTGAAAGCTGACAGGGAGGGAGAGATTGTTACCGATACTATTGAGGATGATACCAGCCTCTTGATTGAAACCGACAGCGGTCCTGTAGTCCTGCTTGGTTGCGCACATGCGGGTATGGTGAATATACTCAACCATTTCTCCAGGCAAACCGGGCACGAGAAGTTCCATGCCGTTATTGGAGGCACACACCTGGGATTTTTTGAACAAGGCGAGAAACTGGACAAGAGCCTGCAAGCCCTGGACGACTACAATGTGGACCTGGTCGCTGTCTCGCATTGCACGGGCCAGGAAATAGCAGCTATCTGCTACCATAGGTTCGGGGAAAGGTTCGCCTTTGCCAATGCTGGCTGGTCCAAAACTTTTTAATCTTGAATTACCAGTAAATACCTATAGCTGTTTACTGAGTTGATTGGCTGCTGTAAGCAAGGGATCCCAAACCGGTCCAAAAGGTGGTGCGTAGGAAAGATCCGTCTGCCAGAAGTCCTCTACCAGCATATTGTTGTGCAGGGCTACCGCTACTGCGTTGATGCGGTGGGCGCATCCTTCCATGCCCAACATTTGTGCCCCCAGCAGGAGTCCTGTATTGCGGTCACCCAGCATAGCTACCTGTATTGTCTTTGAGCCGGGATGATTGTGCGCCCTGCTCCTGGAGCTGATGTTTACTTCTACCGGATCGAAACCGTGCTCAATTGCTTCAAAATAGGAAAAACCGGTTTTGGCTACCTCCAGATTAAACACCTTGAAGACCGATGTGCTTGCAATGCCTTGCATCCGGAGATTTTTACCGTATATATTGTCCGCTGCAGCCCTGCCTCCTCTATTCGCCCAAAGGGCAAGGGGTACCCAGGTTTTTTTACCGGAAAGCACGTGATAGGCATCTGCGCAATCCCCTGCTGCATAAATATTCGGATCTGTAGTTCTCATATATCGATCAACTGCAATGCTATTCCCTGGTCCAGCCTCTAGGCCTGCATCAAGTGCGATTTTACTGTTGGGGGATACTCCTGTGGCTGGTAAAACAAAGTCACAAGAAAGCTCTACTTCGCTGCAGGATAAATTTAAACCTTGGGAATGTCTTTCTATCTTATTGATTTTTTGTCCTGGATAAAGCTCTACCTCATTTTCCTGCAGTTCCTTTTTAACTGTTTCCGAGAGTTGGTTTGACATCCAGGGAAGTATTTGAGATCGCGGCTTTACCATAGTTACTTTTATATCAAGATCTCTGAATGCTTCTGCCATTTCCAGGGCAATATAGCCCATTCCAATGATCACTGCTTTGGATACTGAATTTCGAGAAAGATAATTCTTTATTTGCCTGCCATCTTGCAGGTTTTTCAAGGAGGAGATTCCTTCTTTGTCCAATCCCGGTATATCGGGATATATTGGAGATGCTCCAGTAGCAATAAGCAATTTATCGTAATTTATTTTAAATTCTTGTTTTTCTTGTTCTTCGATTCCGATAACAGTATTATTCTCTCTATCTATCCGGGTAACAGTATGTCCCAGACGCAAATCTATGGAAAATTTTTCCCTGAATACCTTCGCTGGCCTGACTACGAGTTCGTCGATCTCTTTGTTCGGATCCGCAATGTTGTAGGGCATTCCGCATGCACTGTAGGAAACATCCGACGTCTTTTCCAGTACAATTATTTCGGCTTCAGGATCTATCCTTCTGGCCCGGCTAGCAGCACTCATACCCGCAGCATCACCGCCTATTATTACCAAGTTCATAAATATTCCTCCTTGGATTTTAGTTCGGATTTTGTTAAAACTAATCAGTTTTGTTGAAATTATGAAAAAAAAATCTGTTTTAAGCATAACACTACAGCGAAACTTTAAGCCTTGCCGGGTGGTCCACTTTTGCTCTCCAGCCCTCAAGAGGGCAGGATAAGCAAGTCGCACAGTGGACCACCCAGCTGCGGCTTAAATAGATCTAAGTTATCTCGGAAGGTTAATATAAAACTTTCGCAGTAGTGTTAACATAAGCTGATAAAGTATTTTTAGCATATATGCAAGATATTTACAAAAACAATTTACCGCCAAACGCGACAAATATTATACTCGAAAGTATATCTGACGGGGTGTTCACTGTGGACAAGGATTGGACAATAACCTTTTTCAATAATGCAGCGGAAAAAATAACAGGTACGTCAAGAAAAGATGCAATTGGAAGATATTGTTTTGAGGTTTTTCGCTCCAATCTGTGTGAAACGGATTGTCCCCTGGCTACTACCATGAGCCAAAGTCAGGAGGTGATAAACAAATCCGGGTATATAACCAATAAAAACGGTGAACGCATTCCGGTTAGTATTTCCACTGCCCTACTTAGAGACGAAGAAGGGAATATTCTGGGTGGAGTGGAGACTTTCCGGGATGTTAGTGAAGTGGAATATCTGAGAAAGGAATTGCAGGAACAGTTTAGCATCGGAGATATTGTTAGCCGAAGCAAGTCCATGTACAAGATATTCAAAATGCTTCCCAAGATAGCATCCAGTGAAAGTACGGTCTTGGTCCAAGGCGAAACCGGAACTGGCAAAGAACTCTTGGCCAGGGCGATTCATCATTGGAGTCCGAGACAGAACAATCCATTTATTGGGATAAATTGCGGCGCTCTTCCGGACAACCTTTTGGAATCCGAATTGTTCGGATACAAGGCTGGTGCATTCACAGATGCCAAAAAAGAAAAACCCGGACAGTTCAATTTGGCTGACGGAGGAACCGTATTTTTGGACGAAATCGGTAATACTTCCCAAACCTTTCAGGTAAAATTATTAAGGGTCTTGCAGGAAAAGGAAATCACACCCTTGGGAGGTACTACACCCATAAAGACTAATGTCAGGATCATAGCAGCGACCAACAAGGACCTGGATTCAATGGTTAAAAACGGAGAATTCCGGGAGGATTTATTTTACAGGATCAACGTGGTCAGGCTGCAATTACCTCCCCTAAGGGAAAGGAAAGAGGATATTCCCTTGCTTGTGGATCACTTTATCCAAAAATTGAACAAAATCAATCAAAGACAGGTGCAGGGCATTACACAGAATGCCCTGGCATTGCTCATGGCTTACGATTATCCCGGGAATATCCGGGAATTGGAAAATATTGTGGAATATGCTTTTATCTTGTGTACAGGGGAATATATCCGGGAAAAGGATCTGCCAGATTATTTGCAGAGCCCTTATTCAACCGAACAAACGGGGAACGAGGATTTGGAATCCTCTATCAGGTCTGTGGAAGCAAAGAACATTATCAATACGTTACGGAAAAACAATTACAACCGTAGTCGCACGGCAAGTGAACTTGGAATTCATAAGAGTACACTCTACAGGAAAATCAAGAAATACGGTATTGATATTTAGAGGGCGAGTTATCTGTCAATGGTAATGCTCTTTTGTTTTCCGGTTAAAGAGGGACAAGATTTGAACTATTCTTCAACATAGTACCAATCAAATAACGAGGCAAAAACATGGAAAACTACAAATACATTTTCGGACCAGTACCTTCCAGGCGGTTGGGAAGGTCACTGGGAGTGGATCTGGTACCTTTAAAGACCTGTTCCTTTGATTGTATCTTTTGTCAGTTGGGACGAACACCGGAGCCTACAATGCAAAGGATGGAGTATGTACCTACTGAATCGGTAATTCAAGAATTGGAACAGTGGCTTGAAACTAGTAATCAAGCTGATTTCATAACTCTTTCCGGCTCAGGGGAGCCCACTTTGCACAGCAAATTTGGCGAAATAATGCAATTTGTCAAGGACCACAGCGAAATACCAACTGCCATTTTAACCAACGGATCTTTGCTTTCCATTCCCGAGATCAGGGAACAGGCACAATTAGCGAACATGTTAAAGGTATCCTTGAGTGCTTGGGATCAAGCTTCCCTGGAAAAGATAAACAGGCCTCATTCCGAAGTCTCATTTAATGATATAATCAAAGGATTGAGACAATTTTCCACTGAATACAAGGGTAGCTTGATGATAGAAGTATTTTTGATTCAGGGAATAAATGACCACCAGGAGGGTGTTTCCAAAATTGCGGAGTATATTAACGAGTTGGATGTGGAAAAGGTTCAGTTTAATACCATAATCCGCCCTCCTGCGGAAAAGGGACTACAGGCAGTGCCCGCGGAAAAATTGCAAGAATTGTCCCAAGACTTTAATCCTGATGTGGAAATCGTTACTGATTACAAAGCTAATCCGGACAAACGAATTACCAGTTCGGTAAATTCCGTGCTAGCACTGCTAAAGCGCAGACCCTGTACTATCGAGGAATTGATAGAGGTTTCCGGTAGATCCAGCATTGAAGTAGAGGACAGCATCCGGGAACTTTTGCAAAGAAATGCAATAAAGATGTTCAGACAGGATGGCAAGGAATACTATCTGGCTCAATAAGAATGTTTCGGGTTTACCTTGAACATGCCTTTTCAGTACTGCAGCGAAACTTGAAGCCTTGCCGGGTGGTTCACTTTTGCTCTCCAGCCTTCAATAAGAGGGCCGGACAATCAAGTCGCACAGTGGACAACCCGATTGCGGCTTAACAGATCCAAGTTATCCCAGGAGGTTAATATAAAACTTTCGCAGTAGTGTTAATGCGTAGAACAAAAAAAGAGGAGTGGCAATGACAACCGGAAAAGATCATGCAGACATGGATAATATCATTCAAGAAGCCTTGGATAATGGGAAAAACAACCTGAACGAGCAACAGTCCAAAGAACTGCTCAAACAATACGGAGTGCCTGTAGTCGAGGAACAAGTGGCCCATAGCAGGGAAGAGGCCCTGGCAATAGCGGAAAAAATCCGATATCCCGTGGTGCTCAAGGGCTTCGGCTCCGCTTTAACCCATAAATCGGATATGGGAGCAGTATACTTGGACTTATGGAGTCAAGAGGCATTGAGCAATGCATATGCTGAATTGAATTCCAAGGCCGGGGATAAATTGGAAGGTACCTTGATACAGTCCCAAGTAAAGGGAAAGAGGGAATTTCTAGCCGGATTGTTCCGGGATTCCCAATTCGGGCCAGTGGTGATGTTCGGACTGGGGGGTATATACACCGAGGCCCTGGCAGATGTATCCTTTAGAGTAGCCCCTTTAACAAGATACGATGCCGAGGATATGCTGGAGGAAATAAAGAGCGGAAAACTCCTGGAGGATTTCAGGGGTGAAAAACGAGCTGAACGTGAGGAAATAATAAATACCCTTCTCGCCCTTTCCCAAATAGGTATGGATTATCCCGGGGTGAACGAGATAGATATAAATCCTTTGCTTATCTCGCCCAATGGTTCGATAAAAGCAGTGGATGCCCTGGTGGTTCTTAGTGCAGCTCAAGAAGAGCAAAAAGCCTCCTTTCCCACTCAACCCAGCGCCCTATCCGAGTTGTTCAATCCGAAATCGATTGCGATCATCGGGGCCTCGGGGCAAATCGGAAAATGGGGACAGGTATTGCCTACTAACATCCTTAGCGGGGGGTTCGAGGGAAATATATATCTGGTCAATCCCAAGGGAGGAGAAATACTGGGAAAAGAGGTTTACACCTCTATATCGGACCTGCCGGAGTCAGTTGACTTGGGTATAGTGACCATTCCTGCCGAAGGAGTACCCTCCTTGATTCCCCAATTCAGGGAAAAGGGTATCAAGTATATGCTGCTTATCACCTCCGGTTTTGGTGAAACCGGAAGTGAAGGCAGGCAAAGGGAGAAAGAACTGGTGGAAAAGGCCAGAGAGGCAGGTATATTGATACTGGGCCCCAATACAATGGGTATCTGCAATCCGCACATAAACTTCTATTCCACCGGTTCCATAGTTCAACCCAGAGCAGGAGGGACAACAATGATTTCCCAATCCGGCAACATGGGAGTGCAACTACTCTCCTTCGCTGAAAAACAGGGATTGGGAATTCGCGGTTTCTGCGGATCCGGCAATGAAGCCATGTTGACCATAGAGGACTATCTGGACGGAATGAATACGGATGAACAAACCCAAACAGTAATGCTGTATTTGGAAAGTATAAAAAACGGGAAGAGATTCTTTGAGAGCTCCAGTCGATTGTCTAAAAAGAAACCTGTCATCCTGTTAAAGGGAGGAGAAACCAACGTTGGACATAAGGCGGCATCAAGTCACACCGGTGCCTTGAGTTCAAATACCGGGGTCTTCAATGCCCTGTGCAAACAGGCTGGCCTGATCAAGGTGGAAGGACCGATGGACCTTTTGGACCTGTCCGCGGCATTCTCCTCCCTTCCCCTGGTCCAGGGGAACAGGATCGCTATCATGACCTGGGGAGGAGGCTGGGGTGTTATCACCGCGGATATTTGTTCCAAATACGGGCTGGAATTGCCGGAACTGTCAGAAGACTTGCTGGCGGAAATAGACGAACTGCTCCCCTTTTACTGGAGCAGATCCAATCCCATAGACTTGGTGGGCGAGCAGGATCTCTCCCTGCCCTATAAGGTTATGGAGTCCTTGATCAAATGGGATGGATGCGACGCAATAATAAATCTGGGAATAATGGGAAGAAGAATAGTTGTCAAGGAATTCATGGAGGGTTTGGGCCAGATAGATAGTTCGTATTCTGAAGAATTCCGGGAAAATGCTGTGGACCATGTAGCCAAGTTCGAAAACGATTATATTAATCGAATTGGCCAGTTAATGGATGAATATAAAAAGCCAATTCTCGGGGTGAGTTTGCATACCGATGAAAAGGATAGAACCGTGTACGAAGTGGAAGGCTGCACCCACAAGCCGATATTCTATCAAACTCCGGAAAAAGCGGTAAAGGCCTGCACAGAGATGTATAATTATTTCAAATACTTGAACAAGTAATGCATGGCATGGTTCCAAGGAAATATTGTCCTTGGAACCAATTATACGATGTTAGGTGGTAGAGGTGGATACTGGCTGCATCAAAGGATTGGGTCCCAAGTTTTTCAGTGCCTCTTCCATTTCCATGGCGTACTTGGAAAATTCAAAATCCATATTTTCTGCAAGGGTCTCAAAATGGATCCTTTCCCCGGAAAAACCTACTTCTTCCAGGATCTTCCGCAATCTCCAGGTCCTCCAGTAGGCAAAAGTATTTCCCTTGCTGGATTTACAAGCCTCGGGATGGCAACCCAGTAGCAAGATTCCGTCTGCGCCTTCTTTCAAGCCGCTCAAAATCAAATCCAGATTCATGCTGCCGGCACACGGGACTTTTATAATTTCTAGACCAGCAGGAAGTGCCCGATCGAACATTTTGGCAGCTAATCCGGCTTCATAGGCAGAATTTTCGCAACAGTAAGCGATTATTTTGGGTGAATACTCCTTATCTGACTTCTTGAGCACTCCGGAAACCGCACTCTTGATTTCCTCCCATTTGACATCCACAATGGTAATGGCTTCCTGAGGACATTCACTCGCACAGATACCGCATACCTGACAATCAAATGAAGATATTACAGGCTTGTCCTCCAATCTGATAGCCCCGTGTGGACAAGACCGGTAACAGGTCAAACAATAACAACACTTATCCTTGTCCACAAATGCTTTGGTGGTTGCATACTGTTTATTGACAT
This sequence comes from uncultured Desulfohalobiaceae bacterium, assembly GCA_913055815.1. Lineage (GTDB taxonomy): Bacteria > Desulfobacterota > Desulfovibrionia > Desulfovibrionales > Desulfothermaceae > CAJXKR01. The sequence goes on from CAJXKR010000020.1 coordinate 8,060, forward strand.
GTTCAAAACAACTGTTCAGCCTAACAGCAACATTCGCAGCATCAGCTTTGATATTTGAAAAGCTCATGATGTCCCTGATTGTACCCACTGTATAGATTCCGGTCCGATTTGTGGAAACCGGGAGGCGATGTATGTTGTTCTCTTGTAGGAATTTGTCCCCGGGGTTTGTCAGGCCAAGAATATCTATTAATCTTTCGGAAGAAGGGCTTGGTTTGAGTTCTTCCTCCACTACCAAGATATCCGGCTTTAAGTTCAGTTCCCTTAACAAAACCGGATCGTAGTGACTTATCGAGTTATCGGACAAGATCTCCGGCTTTTCCTGGAGCTTAAAAAATATCCCCCCCATGTTTCTGTTGTCCTTGTACAGCTCTTCCAGATCCTTGTCAGCCACTTTGAGGTTTCGAGTATATACGTAGACATCGCATCCATTTTCTTCCAATTTGGCAACCGACTCCATTACCCTGCGCTGTCCCAAAATATCCCCTTCCTGGTCGAATCCGTACAAAATGGCTATCTGATTTGCATTTTGTAGAAGTCCTTCTCCTTGTCCCCTGGAATCATAAGATTCCAACATCATTTCGAGCTGAAACAGGGAAACAGCATTTTGGGCATCTTTCAGTCCGTATGATTCCAACAATGGAACAGCTCTTGATTCATGGGCGAGTACAATAGCACCTACAGTCCTGTCCAAGGTGTCTTTTTCGCCTTTCAATTGTACGGAAAATTTCCCAACTGTACCAGTACAGCCATTCAATTTCCTTTCAGGTAAATATTCGATCAACTCATGTTTGTTAATCCCTTCATACTCGTTTTTCAACTCCTGCCTATCCATTAAATAGGAAGGGATCCAAAATTCAGGATCTTGGCCAAGTGTAGCATTGTCTTCGACTAATACCACTTCAAAACCAAAATCTGCAATTTCTTTAGCTGTGCAGATTCCTGTCCAGCCCTCTCCTATCACTAGTATTTTGGTTGAAAATAAACTGCCGCTGGTATCCATATTCTTTATTCTCCTGATCGCTTAGGAAGGTTAAAAGATCCTTGACCGCTTGCCCAGCGTGTTCAATGCTTTCGGCGATATTTTTCGGACCCGTGGCTGTCCCGGCTGAAAATATGCCATTATTGTCCGCATATGTATTGGCAACACTTGAACGATCTTCCAAAAAGCCATATTTGTCCAAATCAAGATTGAACATGTCTGATATCTGCTCGTTTTCCGGATTGGGTTCTATTCCTATTGATAGAATAGCCAGATCGAAATCCTCGGATTCGATTTTATCCTGATCACTACTCATATACCGGATAATTACCGATGAATCGCTTCCAGGCAGGATATCTACCGGCATCATGCGCATAAATCGAAATCTGGAAGTATAACTTTCAGGAGAGATTGTTGGGTTCCTGCCAGCATTCTGTACATCCATGTAAAAAAAGGTAATATCAATATCCGGATTTTCAGTCTTGATTGCTTCTGCCATCTTCAAGGCATAGGGACAACAGACCCTGGAACACCAGAGGTTGCCCTGGGTTTCGCTTCTACTTCCAACACATTGAATAAAGGAGATCTTTTGAGGAAGGTTGTTATCAGAAGGCCTAAGGTAATCCCCCTTGGCTTTGCGCATTTTTTCCATGTCAAAGGCTGAAACCACATTGTCCAAAACAGGATAATGATAGGTCTGAATACGTCGGGGGTCAAAGGGTTGAAATCCGGTTGCCAGGATTATACCTTGGACCTCCAAGCTTTGTTTTGTTTTGGATCTGTTCAAATCAAGCTGTTCATAAAGCTTGCTCAAAGCCGGAGAAGAGAATCCTTGATCTTGCTCTTTGATCTTGTCCAGATTTAGGGCAAAGAAGGGAATATTATTTTTGGAGGCCCCCCTGAGTACAATTCCATCGTTGTTATCATCCTTGTATGCTGCTTTCAATATTTCCTGTTCTTTTTCGGAATCGAACAGCGGATCTTTGACCAATTCCAATTCATAGTTCGCATCCTTGTTGAATTTGGAGATTCTGGAAGCCAAATGAATATGGACATTGTTAGCTTGATTCAATTCCTTCAATTTCTGCTCTACCAGACAGGCGTAACACTGTAGGCACTGTCCATTGGCCTTGCAATTGTAATTTATGGCTTGTCCGCCCAGGAAATAATCCTTCTCTATTAAATGGATATCCAGATCGTAATGACTAAGTTCAAGTGCGGCACTTATACCGGCAATCCCTCCACCGATTATAGCGACTGTTTTATTAGGCAACTGCTTCCACCTCCATTTTTTCCTTCCAATAGGATCGTTAATATTTTATTATCAGATAGAAACGATTATCAGAAGTTTTTATTCTGCATCTTCAGTTTCCTCTTCGTATCCGTAGCCGGGTTGAACCAGCGTCCTGGGCACCTGGTCGTACCAATCCTGGGGAGGTTGAAACTGCAGGATATTTTCAAGACGTCCCTGCTTTTCAAGGCGTTGATATATTTGATACCAAGCACAGGGCTGATCCGGATTCAATTCACAGCTTTCACCATTTGTACCTCCGCAAGGTCCGTTCAGCAGTCCTTTTGCGCACATGGTCACTGGACAGATTCCGGCTGTATAAGCCAAAAGGCATCTTCCACAACCCCTGCAACGTTCCTCGTACCATCCCACATCTCTGTTTCCGCTCATTCCGGAAGTATCCACAGCAGGGAAAACAGGTTTATCAGGATAACGTTCTGCCAGAAATTGAATACCCACACCGCAAGCCATTGACACTATGGCTTGGTATTCATTTACAATCGAATCCAGTTCAGCTAAGAATTCCTGATCGCACTGCCTCTCCACCGTAGCAGCTCCCACTTCCAGGGGGTTGCCTTCCAGGTTCCTTGCAGAGGTGAGTTCCCAGTTCAAGGTGTTCACTTCTTTAGACCCCCCGGCAAGACAAACGGCAACACAAGTTCCGCATCCAACTGTAAGAACCTTGTCGTATCCGCTTATGGAATTAAGCACTTCTTGAAGAGGTTTTCTTTGCGCAACAATCATACATCCTCCAGTTTCCATACACGATTATAAATAATATTATCCACATAAAAAATGCAAAATTTATGCAAAAGTTGTTTTGCCTTTTATAGATAACTTGCTGTACTGATATAAAATAAATTAATCTAATTATAATTGAATTTTTGCACTAGATCAAGGAGATAAGTAGTTATCTGCTTATTTTTTTGTTCCTTTGGATGGTATTCTACATAGATCCTATTAATTGCGTTGCAAAGATATTTTACTGCAAAGGGTATAGATATGATGTTGACACAAGTCGTAACGTTATAGTAGTAACGGTAACGTTACTATAGCGCATGGAGCATTGCCTATGACCGAAAATTTTCCCACAATGTGGAACATCTATTTCCTTAATCATATTATGGATTCCATGGCAGAGGGGGTGTTCACCATGAATGTAAATGGTGTGATCACCTCCTGGAACAAGTCAATGGAAAAGATCTCCGGCTATTCTGCCAGGGAGGCCAAGGGTAACACATGCAGTTTGATAGATTTCAGCAACTGTTTCGGTAAGAAATGCCCCTCTTCTATACACGAATGCGGTATACTTGAACACGAGGAGAGCGAGGTAAAGGACTGTATTCTGCACCACCGGAAAGGTTACGATGTACCTGTTATTAAACAAGCCCGGGTGGTCAAGGATGAACAGGATAAAATTATCGGGGTTGTGGAAACAGTAACCGATCTTACCGAACTGGAAAAGGCCAGACGTAAAGCAGAAGAGGCGGAATCCAGGCTTGCGGAATATTTTCAACTGGATAACCTGATTGGCAAAAGCCAGCAGATGCAGGAGATTTTTTCCGCTGTCAAGGCAGCTGCTGAAAGCAACGTAACCGTCTTGATCCAGGGAAATAGCGGAACAGGCAAGGAACTGATCGCAAACGCGATACATTACAATAGTCCGTATGCCAATCAGCCCTATGTAACGGTTAATTGTACTGCATTACCGGAAACCCTTTTGGAAAGCGAACTCTTCGGACACGTAAAAGGGGCTTTCAGCGGTGCTTTCAAAGACAGGAAAGGCCGCTTTGAAGAGGCAAACGGCGGAACTATCTTTTTGGACGAAGTAGGCGAACTAAGCCAGTATATGCAGGTCAAGCTCCTTAGGGTGCTTCAGGAACGAGAGATCGAAAGAGTGGGAGAAAACAAGAAACGTAAGCTCGATATCCGGATAATTGCAGCCACTCATACTTCTCTCAAGCAAAAAATGCAAGAAGGGAAGTTCAGAGAGGATCTTTATTATCGCTTGAAGGTCTTTCCCATCTATGTTCCTACCCTTAGGGAACGTAAAGAGGACATACCACTTTTGGTCAAACACTTTATTGAAAAGCAGAATAAAAAGACTGGAAAAAACATTCAGGGACTAACCCCTTCAGCCATGCGGCTAATAATGGATTATTACTGGCCCGGAAATGTCCGGGAACTGGAGAATGCTATTGAGCATGCCTTTGTGCTTTGTTCTCAGGAAACGATAAACATCAAGGATCTACCCTTGGAAATAAGGAATTTTTCCTACAAGAAGGAGGAAAAATCCACAACTGATATTCCAAACACCATACAAGGGGTTAAAAATTTCAGGCACAAGGATTTGACAAGGGAATCTCTGCTTCAAATACTCGAGGAATGCGACTGGAACAAAGCGGAGACCGGAAGAAGGCTGGGAATCAGTAGAACTGCTGTTTGGAAATATATGAAAAAATGGGACATCCCCTTGTAAAAAGGACTTCCCAGAATATAGAGAAGCCCTTTCTAAAAATTTTGCCAGCTTTATTAACACTACTGCGGAAGTTTTATATTAAGCTTATGAGATAACCCGGATCTGTTTAAACAGCAGCCGGGTTGTCCACTGTGCAAGTTGCTTGGCTTGCAAAGCCAAGCAATGGGAGAAAAACCTGGCCACCCGGCAAGGCTTAAAGTGTCGCCGTAGTATTAACCAGTAGTAAAAATTTGAGCGGCCTTTTCTCTTAGCTTGTACTTTTGAACTTTCCCGCTGGCTGTCATATCGAAACTATTCACGAAATCAATATATTTGGGAATTTTGTAACGCGCTATTCGACCACGGCAAAAGTCGCGGATATCTTCCGGGGCGTAATTAAAATCTGGCTTCATAATAACAAATGCCCCTACTTCTTCTCCGTATTTCTCGCTGGGTACTCCGACAACCTGGACATCGTATATTCCCTCCATCTCGTAGAGGAACTCCTCAATTTCCCGGGGATAAATATTTTCTCCACCTCTGATTATCATATCCTTGAGGCGTCCGGTTATTGTTAAATAGCCCTCCTCGTCCATGGTCCCCAAATCGCCAGAATGCAGCCAACCATCCTTGTCTATGCTCTTTGCAGTTGCCTCAGGCATTTTGTAGTATCCCTTCATCACATTGTAACCCCGGCAGCAAACTTCTCCCTGGGTCCCACAAGGCACCTCCTCACCGGTTTCAGAGTCAGCTACTTTAACTTCTACTGCAGGCATAGCCCTGCCTACTGTCTCTACGCGCTTTTCGATGCTGTCGTTGGTTCTGGTCTGAGTCATACCTGGAGAAGTTTCAGTTAATCCATAGACAATGGTTACATCTTTCATGTTCATCTTTTCAATAACCTGTTGCATAACTTTTTTGGGACAGGGAGAGCCGGCCATTATCCCTGTTCTAAGACTACTATAGTCAAAGGTATTGAAAAAACTGTGCTCCAGTATGGCTATAAACATTGTGGGTACACCGTAGAGAGCGGTACAACGTTCCGCATGCACGGAAGTCATAGCCAAAAGTGGATTGAACTCTTCGAGTATCACCATGGTGCTGGAATGGCTCACTGCCGCCAACACTCCGAGTACACACCCGAAACAGTGAAAAAGGGGCACGGGAATACAAAGCCTGTCTTTTTCAGTCAAGAGTTGATTCTCACCTATCCAAAATCCATTATTGGTGAGATTATAGTGGGTCAACATTACACCCTTGGGGAAACCCGTAGTGCCGGAGGTGTACTGCATATTTACCACTTCACGGGGATCTAGAGATTCCTGTCTGCTCAAATAATCTTCCAGAGGAGTTTGTCTACTCAGATCCAAAAGTTCCCCAAGGGAATACATCCCCCGGTGTTTTTCCTGTCCCAGGAAAAAAACTCGTTTCAGATTGGGAAACTCTTTGGAATGGAAATTGCTGCGTTCCTGCTGTTTTAACTCAGGCAACAAGTCGTACAGGGTCTGAACATAGTCGTTGTCTTTGTATCCGTCGATTATGAAAATGTTTTCTGCTTCGGATTGTCTGAGCAAATAGGCCAATTCGTCGTGCTTATAATTGGTGTTCACAGTTAGCAAAATAGCTCCGATTTTGGCAGTGGCAAATTGAAGTGCAACCCAATGGGGTACGTTGGTTGCCCAAATCGCTACTTTTTCTCCCTTTTCAACCCCAAGGGCCATTAATCCCTTAGCTAGTTGGTCCACTAATTCTCCTAACTGGGCATAAGACAAGCGAAAGTCCCTGTCCACGTACACCACGGCTTCATTATCCGGGTGGGCAGCGATGGACTCGTCCAGCATTTGTCCCAGGGTAAGCTCTTTAAGTACTGTTCCTTCCTGCTCCATTTAGGTCTATCCTCCGTATTCTTGTTTAATTATTCCGGAAAATACAACACTGCATAAATCTCCGAAGCCTCTTCTCCTGTACAGGAGACATGGTGAGGTACTATGGAATTGTAGTAAATTGAATCTCCGGGCTTTAGGATATAGGTTTCCTGACCGTATATCACTTCAACTTCTCCGGAAATAACTACAATAAACTCTTCTCCTTCGTGGCTGGAGAGTTGCTTATCTTTGGCCGCCTCCGGGAGGATTCGAATATAAAAAGGTTCCATGTGTCTATCAGTCTTATCCTTTCCCAGTGAATAAAACTCCAGTGAAACAGGTTTGTTTTTTCCACTGATCATGCTTATCTCGCTGCTTCTGTCTTCCTGTCTACAAATAAGCGGATCCCTGCTGGTTTTGTCGTCCAGAAGTGTACCAAGCCTGGTTCCCAGAGCCCTTGAAACCTTGAGCAATGGCCCCAGGGAAGGATAGACTTCATCTTCCTCCAAGGACTGCAGGAAATCCATTTGGTATCCGGTACGTTCTGCCAGGGTATCCAGGCTTAGTTCATTGAATTCTCTGATCTTCTTGATACGTTGACCCACATTTTGTTCTGTCACGGTATTCACCTCCTGAATTTAATGGGGAGTTTCGAGGTAATTTGAAAAAAACAGATTTTTAGTTATTTTTTATATTTTGTCAATCAATGAGAATTCCTATAACAGGGATTTGGGGTTTTCAAAGCTATATCAGGAGCTAAAATAAGAATCGCTGTTGATCCTGTTGGTCAAAATTTCAAACGACAAATCAATTTGGCAAAGATATTTTTTCGATAAAACTTGTAGAATTACATTTTTTAAGTTAAAAGAACAACAATTTCTCGAGGCAATTAACACTACAGCGAAACTTTAAGCCTTGCCTGGTGGCCAACTTTTGCTCTCCAGCACTCAATAAGAGGGCTGGATAATCAAGTCGCACAGTGGGCAACCCGGCTGCGGCCTAAACAGATCCAAGTTATCCCAGAAATTCAATATAAAACTTTCGCAGTAGTGTTAATTAGAAAATATCAAGGATTCACTAAAACAAGAAGGTTATAGAGATGAAATTAACTACCAGAACCAGGTACGGTATCAGAATGCTAATCTATATTGCGTCCAAGAATAGTAGTGAGGCCACAACGTTGCAAGAAATTTCCCACAATCAAGACATCTCCTTGAAATATCTTGAAAAGATCAGTAAGATCCTGAAAGAATCCGGCTATATTTGGGGAAAAAGAGGCCCCGGAGGAGGTTATGAACTGCTCAAACCTGCCGAGGAAATAAAGCTCGGAGACCTTGTGCAGGTATTGGAAGGAAATCTGGATTTTGTGGATTGTTGGTTTAATCAAAAACCCTGTCCCAGGATCAACGAATGCAAGTCCCGTATTGTCTGGAATGAATTGGAAAAATTGATTTACAACAGGTTGAATTACGTAACTTTGTCAGATTTGATCCAGGATAATAAATCTTGCCAGCAATTGATCGCAGAAGAAATACATAGTACTGATAACAAACAATAACACCCCAAAAAAACTTTGTTAATGCTCCATCTGTTTTTTTGGGGTGTAGCCAAATCAAAAAATTACGCAACAACAGATCTCTAAATTCGGCAAGCTGTATTGTTTGCACAAAACAACCCTTCAACAGGGCTGAAAAAAAATTCCCAGTTGCAGGTATATTCTTGCTTGTTTATCCTTCAAAAGGTCCCAGCCAACCTATATAATTTGCAAAGCTTTCTACAGCCATGCACATATCAGAATTTTTCTCTCCTGGGAGCCATTGAATCTTTAATCTTTCCGATGCGATACCGAATTGTTCAAGGACTTTTTTCAATAGCTCCATACGGCGGTTGGTCTTGTAATTTCCCCTTTTATAATGACAATCCCCGAGGTTGCAACAGATTATCATCACACCGTCAGCACCGCTTGCAAAAGCCTTGAGAACAAAGGCCGGTTCCACCCTGGATGAACACATGGTCCTGACAACTGGTCCGTAAGAATTGCAATCATCTTGATCATCGTTGAATGACGACCAGTTACAGGCAAAAACAGCAATCCTGGGATCAAATGTATTCATAAGGCCTCCTCTTCGATTATTTCTTGAGCGATTTCCTGTATCCGGGCAGAAATTGCCGGAGTACAAGCCTCGCTCAAGGTAGCATTGTCTTCAATCTCTATTGCATATATACTGAGATCAATGGGAACTTTGTATCCCAAACCTTCTCCCAGCCTACAGGCACTGATTATATCCAGTCCGTGTGTAGTAGGTTGATCAAGCACAGGGGAAAAATCACTTACTTGCATTTGATATACAGTTCCCGGACTATCCCTGCCAGATTTGATGGAATCAATCATAATAATCCTGTCCCAGTCCACAATATAATCGAAGACTCCCAAAGCTCCGGCACAAACGTCAATTGTATCTATGTTCGGACGCAATTCACCAATCTCAAGAGCTACATCTATCCCCACCTTGTCATCTTTCAAAATAGGGTTTCCCACACCGATAACTCTAATGGATCTATTCATTGCACTATCTTTTGGGATAAACTGTGTTCGAGTCTGTCCAACTGATTTTCCAGATTGTCGTAAATGGTAATGGCTCCAGAAGGACAAGCAGCAGCACATAGACCGCATCGTTTGCATATATCCGGGTCTACCACTGCCACCAGGTCATTTCCGTGCCTTTCCAAGTGTCTGGCATCATAACAACAAACCGAAATACAAATACCGCAACCACTGCATTTATAACTATCCACCTCTATCTCCGGAATTTGATCCTGAAACCCAAGTGATATGCAAGCCTTGCAGCTTTTACAGGGACCGCAATACAGACATCGTTTGGCCTCGGCTACTGCTTGCTCCAAGTTAAATCCATCCTCCACCAACTGGAAGCTCATTCGTTCCCCAGGAGGAATTTTCTTGATTTCTGGTGGCTTTTTGTAAGAATTAATATTTGGGCCACTAGTAGGTTCCACTTCTTTTTGCCTACCCAAGGTCATGTCTTCGTTATTCAAATAACGATCAATGGATTCGGCTGCTATTTGACCGTCGCGCATAGCTTCTGCCGCCAGGCCGACACGGGTGACGTCTCCTCCCAAAAACACACCCGGGATTTGATTACTCATCCGGCTTATGGGGTCGACATCGAATTTTCCCTGCTCGTTTAACAAGTTCTCGTTTTCAAAAACTGATCGTTCAGGAGTCTGTCCAATAGCAATAAAAAGGGCATCTGCCTTTATAAACTCCACGTTGTTCAAATCAAATTGGGGATTAAATCGCCCATCTTCATCAAACACGCTCACACATTTGGGTGCCCGTATACCTGTAAATTGCCCGTGTTCTCCAATAATTTTTTGTACCCCCCTGGAATAGATTATGTTAACACCTTCTTCCCGGGCACTGTCTATCTCTTCCTGATCAGCAGGGATGTCATCCTTGCTTCCGCTCTTTTCTTGTTCCAGGCAAATCACTGTAACTTTTCCACCCAACCTTCTGGCCATCCTGGCTACGTCAAAGGCAACATTTCCACCACCTAAAACCAGGGCATGTTTACCAGCCAACCAATTGGCGGAAATGACCCCGTAGTTGGCTTCATACAACAGAGGCAGGCCATACATCACATATCGCATAGCGGTTCCCATCAATTCCTGTCCCCCAAAGGTTATATTGCGCTGCATCGGGGCACCGCTAGCGACAAAAACAGCCTCGAACCCTTGTTGTTTCAGTTTTTCTATAGATATATCCGATCCAAAATCCACACCGGTTTGCACTTCGGCATTGGATATTCTGACCAGATTATCTACAGTACTGTCCAATACCCTGGCAGGCAAACGATAACTGGGTATATAGCGGATACCTCCTCCCAGCTGGGCATTGCGCTCAAATATGGTTACTTTATAGCCCTGACTGGCCAATTTATAAGTGGCGGTTAGCCCAGAGGGTCCGCTACCAATCACCGCTACTTTCTGTCTCTTGGGGGCTGGAAGCGGCTCCTTTATATCCAGATAAGGCAGGTAGTGTTCTGTTACAAACCTCTTGAGTTTAGTACGCCTGATTGGTCCGGTATAATCCTTGTAAGTACAATAATTTTCGCAAATACCGCAAATATAGCTGCATATCATGAACATGGGGTTCTTTTTATAGATTTCGTCCCCGATTGACAACAACTCGTAGGAGGCCTGTTTGGGATCAGTGGAAAGTTGGGAAAGCATTACATTGGTGCGCTGAATATCTTCTCCTACCGGACACGCCATCTGGCAAGGGGGAAGTTCAAGATTGCCGGTAGCCGAGTCAATAACTCCCTCCACCCGATCGGATTGCCAGTCAATATTTTTTTGCATAAAGGCAACATTCTTTTTCATGCAGTAGCCCTCCTTGATTCTCCAGCAAAAAATCTTTTTGCAGTTATTTAATTATGAGAATGAACTCAATCTCGCCCATGCCGTAGTTGTCTTACAAGGTCCTGTTTATTATCGTAAACATTGATCTCCAATGGCATCTGTCCCGGCAATGAATGTGTGGCACAGGCATGGCAAGGGTCGTATGACCGGAAAGCCATCTCGATCATATTCAATAGCCCTTCCGGGACTTCGCCCTCTTTTATCAATGATTTGGCCGCTTTTTCCACTGACATATTTATGGCTGCACCATTATTCTGGGTAGCTACAATCAAGTTGACATTGCTGATCAATCCCTTGTTATCCGTCTGATAATGGTGAATAAGTGTTCCACGCGGGGCCTCCACTACTCCCACCCCTTCTTGTGGGGTGTTTGTAGGTAGATTTACCAATTCTTCAGAAGTTATTTCCGGATCTCTAGAAAGTTCCACAACCCTTTCGCAGGCATACATTGCCTCGATTAGACGGGCCCAGTGAAATGCCAATGTATTGTGGGCAGGTTTCCCTCCCAGGGTGTTGTACATCTTTTCGTATTCTGCCTGGGCTTTTGGGGTAGCCATACCTTCCGCAACATTGAGTCTGGCCAAGGGAGCAACACGATACACACCACTGTCAATCCCATCCACAAATCCTTTCCAGCCAACATCCTTCAAATAACAAAATCGCATGTAGGACCAGGGTTCAGGATGTTCCCTGATATAATCCTGGTATGCCTGTGGCCTAAAACGAGCATATTGATTACCCAAGGGATCTACAACGCGCAAATCTCCGTCGTATAAATTGACCAGGTTGTTATTGTCCACAGTACCCATGTAATAGGTTTGATGCTTGTATATATCTCCGGTCACCAAATCCACGTATTCCTGATTTTTCAGGACTACCTCCTCGAAGAGCTTAAATAGTGCACTGCATATTTCCACCCCGTATTCGCCTGCGGATTGAATGGTTTTGCGTTCCTCCTCGTTAATGCCTTTGGATACCCCTCCCGGAAGTCCACAGGTGGGACAGACAGGCTTACCTCCTATAATTTTGAGGACTTGACGCAGTTGTTTGCGCATTTCTAT
>CAJXKR010000021.1 GCA_913055815.1 uncultured Desulfohalobiaceae bacterium
AATTCCCAGCAAGTCCTGTTGCCTCGATATCCAAGTGGGTGCAGGGCAGTGGCATGTTGCGGCTTTCGTCCCCGCTCACAGCCGCGGGCCGGTCCCTGACTTTCACAGGGTTCCCTTTTAAGCACTGCATTTAAAAATTGGGAAAATACAGCGCACCCGAGTAGATTTCAAAGAACTGTCAATCAATTCGATATAAGCCTATTTTATTTTTAGTTTTCTTGTCAATACCCCAAATCAATTTCCGATTTTCACTATTTATCTCCTCTCGACAGCATACTGCAACCACCATCTGTAATAATTACCCGGGATACTTTTAATAATTATAAATTATACTTGACAACTGTCTCGTATGTAAATAATGTCACTTAAATTTAATTCGTGACATAAAAACAACACAAACATTCAAAAAATGTAACCAACTAAAAAGGAGGTTGTTATGAAAAAAATTGTCAGTTCTATTGTCTTCTCACTGGTTTGTACCTTGCTCGCTTCCAGCTTTGCCTGGGCGCACGACTATTGGATAAAGCCGGAGACCTTTCATCCTGAAACCAATTCCATCCTGGAAGCGGGGTTCACCGGCAGCCATTCCTATTTCGAACACGAGGAGACACCCGATGTAACAAAATTCCGGCTCTCCCTGCTCACACCCCGGGAACAAATTCTTCCCCTCAAATTGTCCAAGGTGGACTCCAGTGCGGCATGGAGCAAAATACCAGTGTCCGGAAAAGGCACATACATTGTAAGTGCGGTAAGCACTAGGCCGGTTTATTGGTGCAAAACAAAAAAAGGCTGGAAATCCGGTAAAAAACACCAGTACGACAATGTCAAAAGCTCGGGCATGTACCTGAAGTCAATCAAGACTTTTTTCAGTGCCGAGAAGCCTTCAGAATCTTATACAAAAAGATTGGGTCACGACATCGAAATAGTCCCCCAGGTGAATCCCACCACCTTAAAATCCGGGGACAAACTCCAACTCTCTGTATTTTTCCAGGGAAAACGGAAAAAGGGAATAAAAGTCTTTGGGATCTACCAGGGCTTCAACCCAGAGAAACATTCCAGCCATCCTGTCAAAACCACAACCGTGGAAAATGGAAAAGCTGAATTAAAACTCGATAAATCCGGCACCTGGCTCGTAGGCGCAAAACACAGAGTTGAAGAACCCTCCGGACACAACGTGGATTATGCAAGTTACAAATCCTATATCATGTTCCAAGTGAAATAGGGCCAGATATTTACATACCGCAAAAAGGAGGGATGTACATGCAAAAATGGAGCAATATTTCAGCGATCTCCATTCTCTTAATATTCGTCTGCCCGGCACTTTGTTTTTCCGGTACCAGCAAGGAAAACGCTACAAAGCTGGAAGCTGTCAAGGTTAAAGGGCGCAAGATCATGCCGGTATCTGAAAAAAGCACCACCACAAAAAATTATATCGGACAGAACAGGATCAAGGATTTGCATCTGCGAAGGACCTCTTCATTGTTGAAAGAGATACCAGGTGTGGACATAGGGAACTACAATCAAGGTGGAGTGACCAATCCAGTGCGCATGAGAGGGTTTTCCACCGGAGCACACGGAACGGACATGGCGATTGTGGCCAACGGCATACCCTTAACCGATGATGCGGGAATAGGTTACGGGGACATGAACATACTCATCCCCTTGAATATTGAACAAGTCGAAGTCACCAAAGGGCCGTCCTCGGTCTTGTACGGAAACCTGGCCCGGGCTGGAGCGATTTCTTTTACTACCAGGAAAGGGGGCCAATATGCAAAAATGAACATGGAATACGGCTCCTACGACACTACTAACCTACAAGCTGCCTTCGGAACCGCGCTCGGGAACACGATAAAAAACAACTCCGCTGTACAAGTCTATTATACAGACGGATACCAGGAGAATCAAAAGTGGCTCAGGCAAAATATCTCCACCCGATTTTCGGGTGACATAACCAAAAATCTAGAGGCGGACTTGTTGCTGCGCATGCATGCTTCGGAATGGAACGCACCTGGATATCTACCCAAATCCCAGTACAAACAGGAAGATGAATCTAAATACCAGGCACAGAATGCAGAAAACGACGGTGGTGACAAAGTGTATTTTTCGGAAAAGTTGAATTTGAACTATCGGATTTCCGATAAATTCACCCTTTCTTCCTGGGGCTACGGCACCCAGGACGAATTCACTCGCTATGCCAAGTACGGTTACACATCCGCAGCCCAACAAACCGAAGGTCTCGACAAGGTCAAACAATACGGTGCAGGCTGCAAATTGAAGTTTAACGATCAATGGGGATCCTATCCCCTGGACGGACTAGTGGGAGCGGAATACAACCGGGGAGACTCGGATATCCTGGAATGGAACACCAAGAATCGGGTCAGGCAATCCAAGCAAAAAGACAGGACCCTGGAATTGGACCGGGTAAGTCTCTACGGAAGAATACATGCTGAAATATCCCGTTATTTCCGGCCCAAACTGGGAATCCGCTACGACAACTACGATGGGGACTACAAGGACCGGGATCCACAAACAGAGAATTATACAAGTGACATGAAGGAATTCGACGAAATAAATCCCAAACTGGGATTCAGATCCCGGCTCTTTTCATCCCTGGATCTTCGGGCAAGTTATTCCCAGGGTTCCGCCCTGCCCAACGAACACGGGAGCAACAAACTGTTATCAGATTTGGAGTGCGAACAGATCAAGCAATACGAATTGGGACTGACCTATACCCCGTTCACTTCCCTTTGGCTGGATATGGCCGGATACATTCTGGACACTGAGGACGAATTAAATGAAGATCCTCCCTACTCGGGAAATTTCGAGAACATGGGCAAAACCAGACGCAAGGGAATCGAGACCGCGTTCAGGTACAGGCCAATAAACAACCTGAAATTTTTCGGTGAACTATCCATAACTGACACTGAAATACTGGAACACAGCAATGCCACCATGGAAGGAAAGGAATTATCAGGCAATCCGGAATATACTGCAAATATCGGGGTAAAATACTCCTCTCCCTCAGGACTGGGAGCCAGGGCCAAATGGAGGAAACTGGGAGAATGGTATATAGACGATATCAACAAATACGAATACAACGGTCACGATGTCCTGAGCGCCAGGATTTCCTATACATTCAATACCTTCAAACCAGAGACCCCTGAATACAAGCTCTTTTTGAACATAGAAAACGCTTTGGACGAACACTATGCAAAGTCCATCTGGCACGGATACGGTGACAACAATTATGCCCCGGCTTGGCCCAGGACCGCCTATGCGGGAATAGAGATAGATATGTAGGCAAGTGCATAGATTTTTTGAGCAGGGGTGGCAGCCCCTGCTCATCGAGTAGGAGGTTATGGGTTCTACAAGCCTTGTTCAACAACACGATTGTTGAACAAACGCCGTATAGCGAGCAAGAATGGCATAAGGGACAATACAAGCAGCCAATCCCAAGTGAATCCGGCATCGGGGTTCATGACACATCCCCCGTCGCTGCTGCTTCCGCCGGGAGCAATTCCCGGTCCTGAGGGATCAATAATCACACCGTTTTCCTTACCGTCACTGTCTCCGAATCCACCGTCCTGTAATTTCACGTCTACCCTGGTATTTCCATCCCGGGTCTCGGTAAAGTCCACATATTCGGTGTAATCCTCCCAACCCTGGGATTCGCTGTATTTGTACCACTTGTCCGCATCTATCTTTTGGGTGAAATACACACTTACAGTGGCATTTGCACCTTTAGCCACATCCAGGCTGAACTCCAGCAATCCGTTGGGCATGCTTGCCGGTTTGTCCCCGCTTTGGTCCTGCAATGCATCCGTGGGATCCTTGGATTTCACTTCTGATATGGAGTTTACATTCTGTCCGGCTTGCATCCCTATATCCGCATTTCCTTTTACTGCTTGCAATCCCTTGAAAGTACCGCTTATTTGTTCGTATTCCCCGTCACCGTCAAAATCATAATTGGCCATTTCCTGATTGTCAGGTATCCCGTTGTGGTTTGCATCATCTTCCACAGTCCCATAAGTAACAAATGCCACCTTTTGAGGATTCAGGCCGGTATCCACTGTGGCATTTACAGAGTCATCCTCCGGGTCCAATATCACCATCCTGGCACTAGTTGCATCAGGAACCCAGACCATATTGTTCTTGTCCACGGAATTTTTAACCCCCATGCCCGGGATATTGATATTCTGCAGTTCATCCACGGATGCCCCGTGTACTTCTCCATTCCCTGGATCAAAGGAATACAAGGTGCTGTTCATATAACCGTGGTAACCCACAAAATAGCCCTTGCTGGCATTTACAGTGTACATGCCGTTGATGTTGCCATAGGGATGATTTTCCTGGTTCCCGTCATCTACCAACATTGTTGCGTTATACGTATCCGGGTCCACGCTGGCGATCCCCCCGCTGTAATCCCCGGAAGATCCTGCATAGGGCAAGCTTCCGCTACCCTGCACGTAGATCTTGTCGTTTTCCGGAATATAGCTAATACAGGAAGGATTCTTCACAGGCAACTTGATCCCCTTGAATCCGGTTTCCCCTTGTCCGGTTTCCACCTCGGTACCGTTTTTAGTATTAAAGACAGCCAAATACGCATCCTGGGGCTGATAAGCGGAATCCAACCTCTGCATCAGGATAAACAATTTTTTATCCAGCACTATTCCCTTGGCCATATTGGGCGCGGTATCCGCAACCCTGTAAGCGGACAGATCCAATTCACCCGTTTTGAAATTTTCTTGTTTTTCTGCCGTGGGATCGACTATCCAGGCCTTATCAACCCCGTATCGCAATAAATAGGCCTTGTCCGGCCTGGCAAAAACCAGATCGTACGGGTTGCTGCTGGCCACCTCTTCACTTCCGTCCATAGTGGAGAATTGCCATATCGGATTTGCAGGGTCGGAAATATCGAACTTGGCAATGGAGTCTATTTGTTTCCTCCCGATCCTGTAGAAATACCGCCCCTGGGAAGCAACAGTATAGTCCGATTCCGCGGGTTTCAATTTATTTATGGTTTCCCTGGAACCATCTTCTCCCGGATCCACATCGATCACGGAATGCGCACCGCTGGAATAATCCGGGGCAACTGAAAACACAACTGCCTTTTGTTTAACCGCAGCCTGGGCCTGTGCATAAACAAACAACAAGCAACAGATACAAAAGCTACACACGATCAACTTGGATCTCATAAACACCTCCTTTCCAACAACTGATTATTTTTTGAAATTAATCCTTCTGCCCTGAACAATACGAAGATTGCTAGCTCTCCTGATTTTTGGCATAACAGGCTCGCAACTATTATCCTCAAGTAACCACCTTTATTGAAAACCCCTTGCAAACCATTAGCTCGTTCAAAACGAATATTTAATGTTCGCTGAATAGGATCTCCCGGGCAAGGGATAGCCGTTGAAATCCTGGTATTGGTTGTCCCGGATATTTTTCGCCTCCACAGTCAAGGTCAGATCCTTGTAGGAACCGGTAAATCCCAGATTGATCTCCTCCTGATCATCTGCCTTTAAAAGGTTCACAGAATCGTAATACATACCCTTTTGCAATGTCTTTTCCGCATAAAACCTGTTTTTGCCGATGCTGAGTTCTATCCTGCCCAGATAAGATGTTGTATATCTCCCCGGAAGTTGATTTCCCTTTAAAAGGGGATCGTTACCCCGGTTCTCGGTATCCTTCCAGGTTGCCCTGCCCAGCAGACGCAAACAATCAAACCCGCTCAGGGAAAGATTGGTTTCCAACCCGTCTATCCTGCCCCTGGCAAGATTTTTCGACTTTCCCACCCCCCTGGCATCGTAGGTCCTGATTATCATCTCATCCACGTCCCTGAAGAAGTATGCGGCTTCAAAACTGATTTTTTGCAGCGGCGATTTCTCCATCCTATAATCGATACTTGCCCCGCAATCAAAATTCACTCCCTCTTCAGCCTTCAAATCCGGATTACCGCGCAAAAGTCCCCTGTCCCCAAAAAGTTCGTAAAAAGAAGGCTCCCGTACATACTCCCCCCAATTCACTTTCAGGTTCACCCCTTCCAAGAGTGCATATTTTATCCCGACTTGAGGCTGCAAATAATTTCTGTGGCGGGATCTTGCTTGCAGGTGCTCCCCGAACATGCTGGTGCCACTCTCCAGATCGTCCTGAATACGGGTATAGCGCAATACAGGCGTAACAATCAGCTCATCCGTGAATAAAAACCAATTATCCTGCAAGACTGCTGCAAACAAATCCCTGGAACTGTCCATGGGGTTTTGTTTTTGGATCCTGCTTTCGGTCTCGTAGTGCTCCTGTTGGTATCTGGTGTTCAAGGAAAGCAAATGATTGGCCATCATACATTCCAGATACAGACTCCCACTGGAACTTTTGGTAGTGTACTTCTTCTTCTGCCTGCCCAGTCCCACAAAACCCTCGCTGTCGTCATAGACCTCCTCCTTCCGGGTATGGTTGATCTTGAAATGGGAGTTTATTCCCAAGTGACCCATGTCATCCGCAATCAACCTCAAGGTGGTGATATTCCTCCTGGTGTCGTAGGTCGTATCTGCCTTTTCGCTATTGTGCGGGCCCGGCAATTCCTGGTCCTTGTAAAACCACTGATTGTTCAACTCTATTCTGAGATCCCTGGAGAAATCATAACCGGCCTTGGTCAAGAGATTGTGCCTGTTGACCGCGGCATTGTTCCTGTCTTCCACTGCACCTTGGCCCGGTTTCAATTCCTTGCCCTGATCGTTGACAAATTCAAAGTCGTTGGCAGTATCCATTGCATCGAAGGAAACAAGATAATCCCATTTACCTGGTTTATGATTTATAAATACCGACCCTTTTTTGGTATCAAATGATCCGTATCCCAAACTGACATTACCCTTGAATCCCTTTTCCCCGCGCCTGGTTTTGATGTTGACCACTCCACCCATGGAAGCCTTGGCAAATTGTCCGGGAGTTACACCCCGATACACCTCTATGGACTCCACATCCCCCAGGGAAATATCGCTCAGGTTGACCCCTCCTCCAGATGCCTTGTTCAGCAAGACTCCATCCAGATATATCATCACCTGGTCACTGTCCGAGCCCCGCAGGGAGACCGTGGAAAAACTGCCCAAACCACCGTGCTTTCTTACCTCGACCCCGGACTGTTTTTCCACGATATCCCCCAGGCTTGTTATTTTCCCCTGGAACTGATCCCGCTCAATCAAGGAATAAAAGGCAGGACTGGACTTTTTATCCACATCCCCGGTCCTGAAATCCTGCGGCATCTTGTTTCCGGTAACAACAAGCTCATCCATACGCATTTCCCTGGATGCGTTGGAAGATTCCCCAGCAATCGACATTTTCGGCACAAGCAAACCAATAAATAGCATCATCAAAATACAGCACTGCCTTTGCATTCTTCCCTGGTCTCCCTCACTATGTGAATTTTCCGCGGGCATCTTCTTATCCCTGTATCCCCAATATATCCAGCTTTTGACTTTCACCCGGGATTATTGCAGGAGAGTGGAAAATATTTTCCACCCTCCCGGTTAAAGGGTTCAAGGAGTGGATATGGGGCAAATGTTGTACTCAGTTTCCGGATCTCAACTTGTATCCAACCAAAAAAAATCCCCGGACCGAATATAATTCGATCCGGGGATATCCCGTTTTTATCCTCGCGATCCTCTGAGACGCACCCCCACCTCGAAAGTGCACCTCGTCATTCACTCGGGCAGGTCTTCTGACTCGCGGATCATCCTACTTGCCCTGTTGAATACAGCGAAGCTGTCCTGCCGAAGGCAGGATTCAACAGGGCTAACCGCGCCTTCCCGCCCTGCATCCACTTGAAGGTCGAAGCATTCAGCTTTTGGAACAGTTGGAATCCATTTTTGATCCCTTAACATGTGCTATTGCTTCGATATCCAAGTGGATGCAGGGCAGTGGCATTTTGCGGCCTTCGTCCCCGCTCACAGCCGCGGGCCGGTCCCTGACTCTCACAGGGTTCCCTTTTAAGCACAGCATTTGCCCATCTAAAAAAGCTGACAAATGCCTGCACCCGAGTGGTCTTTCAATGAACTCCAGATTCCTGATTAAATTGCTTACACAAAATCAAATTACATATCTGTTTTATTCGTGTCAAACTTTTTCTTTATAGTTTAATACTGCTTCCTATTAGACCTTGCTATTATAGAAGTTAACCCGTGCAAAATCTTTCAAACAGCTAAAACAAATTGTCAAAATTTACTGCCAATGCTGCCAAAAAAACAGCGATCAAGTGGAGTAAATTTATCATTCGCCCTCTCTTCCCTCACGTATAATATCCACTATTTCCTTACTCGAAATCTTGGCCTTTAGCGACGGAACATCCAATGGTGAAGAAGTCCCTTTTTCAGGAACAAGCGAATATGTTCTGCCGTCCTTCCTGCGGATAAGCACCTTGCCTGAAGAATCAGCTTCCTCCAATACCTCGGCGAATTTTTGCCTTGCTTCTGAATATGTAAATATTTGCATTTTAAACCTCCCAAACTGTGAGATTGCAATCCCTGGCAGTTTTAATCAGCTCACGGTCCAACGTCAGTAACGGCGCGCTATGCCTGATTGCACAATCCAGGAAATATGCGTCATAGGCATATATGTCGTTTTTATGTGACAGTGTGAGGACATTGATAAAATCAGGTCTAAGATATCGAATTGTTATTTCTTGAAAAATCGCAAGTCCTTCATGTGTTTCCTCAAGAGTTAAGCGTCCCTGTTTAAACATTGCTGAAAATGCATTGCCCACTTCCCAGGGTATAGAACCGGGGCCAATAAGTGTATGACCATACGTTAAATGCACAATCTGCTCTTTTTTCGGTTCACCGACAATGGTGGCAACCACTGCTGATGTATCGATAACTACGTCCATGACTCCTCCATCACATATTTAGACAATTGTACAATATAGTCTTGATTTGTCAAGATTCGGGGACAAGATCAATCATGCCTAAATATTTATAGAATTGCTTCATCTCGAGAACGAATCAATGTATATTCTTGAAAATTTGTTTTTGTGAATAAAAAAAGTTAATTTCCAATAGACAATTATTTTGGAATCATTTCCTTCCGTAGGCAAAAAAGAAACCAACCTGGATTTATCCGACCTGTTAATAGCTCATTACTGCAGAGGGACAAATAGCTAAGTGTTTACTTAGCTAACTTTCTAGCACTTTAGTGCTAATTTCTAATTGACTCACTATGGGAAAAGTGCTAAAGTTTGCAAACTTAACTATAATTTAAAAAAACAGGAGGCAGAAGGATGAAAAAAGATTTAAAAACTATTTTGATTTGTTTAATCGCGTTCACATTGTTAACAGGTGCAGTATCACTAACCGGGTGCAATAGCAGCGATAACGACGGGGACTCCAATGAGAGTATCTCTGGTAACGTTGCAGACGGCTATTTGAACAAAGCAACTGTTTGTCTAGACATCAATGAAAATAAAGCTTGTGATGGAAATGAACCACAAGCTATTTCCGAAGGACAAGGTAATTATACCATAGATAATGTAAGCTCTGAACAAAAACAAAAATATTCAGTAGTGGTGGAGGTTACATCCCAAACCACGGACGAAGATACAGGAGAAGCAGTTGAAAATGCCTATACAATGGAAGGGATACCCGGGGACCACGATTTCGTATCCCCGATGACCACCATGGTTAAGCACCAGATGGATGAAAATCCTGCACTAGATGCCAGCTCAGCAGAGACAAAAGTCAAGAATCAAATGGGAGAGGACACGGATCTTACCGAAAACTATATTAAAAAAGAAAACGAGGGAAACCCAACAGCAAAAGATATACACGGGGTAGCTCAGGCCATCACGCGCGCCATGGGAGAAATAGAATCCAGTATGAAAAACAAACTAGGGATAAACTTGGATACACAAAATAAAGCTGCAGTACAGGCAGCTATTATGGACGCTGTGAGCAACAACTTGGATAAAGTCGCCAACAAAATTCAGAGCACAAACAATGCAACTGAAGCTGCAAAAGAAGTCACCCAAAATACAGAGCTTAACAAAAACGCATCCATAGCTGAAGATTACATAAACCAGAAAAAAGAACAAATCGCGGAAAACAAGAACGCCACAATCTCAAAAGCAAAAGAGGTTATCGTGAATAATGTTTGGGGCAACCTGGACAGTGATGAAGAGAACGGGGTGGGTGTAGATATTAACAACTGGTCAAATGGCGCAGAGTACTATAATATATTCTTTGATTTGTCCGAGATAGCATATGATATCGACAATGCTGATGTTATCCAATCCAAATACAAACATGCCAATTACTCGACCGATGACAATGGAAAGCTTGTATTAAACGGGACTTATGAAAATGGAATAATTAACAATGTTGCAATAAATAATATTCAAGGTGAAGATCTTGCAATCAAAGAATTTATTCAGGAACATGAGAATCTTAAACAAGATTTGGGAAATGAATCAAATCTTGTTAACGAAACAGTGAGTTTTGATAAAGGAGCTAAACTCTATGAGTTGTCTGTGGTACGGAAAAAGCCGAGCGATCTTTCTGGTTTAGATTTCGGCTCAGATGGCAGCACCCTTTATGAAGGGCAAGAAGTTGTACGTCCTGCCACATTGGAAAATTTTGTGGAATCAGGCTCTACATTTCATTATCACGACAATTCAAAACAAGGATATACATTTAATTCTACTGATCAAAGCGTTCGAAGCGAAGAAAATGCGGATATTAAAGTCGGTTCTTATAAAATCGAGAAAATAGGAAATGAAAAAACACTTCTTGTTGAGCTTTACAAGGAGCAATGGGATATGGCAGCCAGAATAATCGAAAAAGACAGAGGACTTAGAGTGGTTAACGTAGATGTGATGTTGACAGAAAATCCGGAGACATTAACAGCATTGAACAAGGAAGCCCTGCAGGATGTAGTGAATCGCTTAAAAGAGTTGGGCTATTAGTCATAGACAAGGAAATAATAATACCTAGCTTCCCAACAAGGAGCAGGGATTTCCCTGCTCCTGTTCATTTCTTTCTTCCTGCACCATCCTTTAATTTAATCATAAAATTCTCAAGCAGTTACAACAAAACGCATCCTCTTTCTTCCTTCCCGCCCAAATTCGATTGCCAAACCAGGCATTGTCGTGTAATTTGGTAAAGAAATTTTACAGCAAATCCTACAGGACCAAATTATGAACACCATAGCAGTAACAGTGCTCGGAAACGACAGGCCCGGAATAGTCTGCGAAACAGCCAGTGTCCTCTCGGAAATGAACTGCAACATAGAGGACGTGTCCCAGACTGTGCTTCAGAACGAATTCTCGGGTATATTCATTGTTTCCGGACCAGCGGATATTACTCCGGAAATATTGGCCCAGAGCTTAAACCAAAGACTTACCTCCCAAGGTTTGGTCTGTTACGCCACCATGGTGCAAAAAGATCAATCAAGTCCGGATGCCGGGTCCACGGAGCCTTTTGTGGTGATTTCCATAGGCAGGGACAGGGTGGGACTGATAGCAGGAATCACTGCAGTCATGAAGGAGTTCGAGGTCAATATCAGCAACTTGCAATTCATAAACAGGACCTCCACCTTTCCGGAACAGACAGTAACCATCTATGAGGTGGATATACCAAACAAGATCCGCTTGTCCGAATTTGTCTCCGCTATAAGGGACAAGGGCAGCGGCCTCGGAGTCGAGGTCAGTGTACAACACAAGAAGATATTTGAAGACATAAACAGATTGTAGAGGTTCATGGTTCCAAGTTCACGGTCCACGGTTAAAGAAACAATCAACCATACGCAAAGTTGGTATTTTTAGTAAAATTATAACACTACAACGCTATTTATCTATTATAATACACAGAGTGCTTGGATCAACTTAAGCCGCAGCCGGATGGTCCACTGTGCGACTTGATTATCCTGCCCTCTTGAGGGCTGGATAAGCATTCAGAGCAAAAGTGGACCATCCGGCAAGGCTTAAGTGTCGTTGTAGTGAAAACTATAAGTGAAAAATAACCCTGCTAGGAGATTATATGCTATCAGAACAGGAAGTACTCTCCACCCTCAGGATGGTCAGAAACGAGAATCTGGATGTGAGGACAGTGACGCTCGGCATCAGCCTGTTTGACTGCCAGAGCGACAATATACAACAACTGAACAAGAATATCTACGACAAGATCGTCCGCACTGCCGAGCCCTTTGTATCCAAATGCAACAATATAGGCGAAAAATACGGTATATCTGTGGTAAACAAACGCATAGCAGTTAGTCCCATAGCTACAATTGCCGCTCCTTTTTCATCGCAAGAGATGATCCAGGTGGCCAAGACCCTGGATGAAGCTGCCAAAACGGTGGATATAGACTTTATAGGAGGATTTACTGCACTGGTGGAAAAGGGTTTTTCCTCCGGGGACCGGGAACTGATCCAGGCTATCCCCCAGGCATTAACAAGCACCGAGCGAGTATGCGCCTCCATTAATGTGGCCTCCACCAGCAGCGGGATAAACATGGACGCAGTCCGTGCCATGGGGCGCAGTATCAAGGAAGCGGCAGACCTCTCGGCTGAAGACGACGGTATCAGTTGCGCCAAGCTCTGCGTGTTCGCCAACATCCCCCAGGATGTCCCCTTTATGGCAGGTGCCTATCTCGGCTCCGGGGAGCCGGATGCGGTTATAAACGTGGGTGTTAGCGGGCCGGGTGTGGTCAAGCAGGCCCTGGACCGGGGCTTGGAGGAGGACGATCAAACCCGCGGCTTCGGGAGAATCTCTGAAATCATCAAGAGGACATCCTACAAGGTCACCCGGATAGGTGAACTAATCGGAAGGGAAGTTGCCCGGGACCTGGGAGTAAGATTCGGAATCGTGGACCTCTCCCTCGCTCCCACCCCCAATGTGGGAGACAGCGTGGGGGAAATATTCCAGACCCTGGGACTTGGCAGTATAGGGGAACCCGGCTCCACCGCCCTCCTCTCCATGCTGAACGATGCGGTTAAAAAAGGAGGAGCATTCGCCAGTTCGCACGTAGGGGGCCTTTCCGGGGCGTTTATACCGGTTAGCGAGGACCTGAACATAGCCCAGGCGGTGCGGGAAGGATCCCTGGACTTGCCCAAACTGGAAGC
Source organism: uncultured Desulfohalobiaceae bacterium (assembly GCA_913055815.1). Lineage (GTDB taxonomy): Bacteria > Desulfobacterota > Desulfovibrionia > Desulfovibrionales > Desulfothermaceae > CAJXKR01. The sequence continues at coordinate 13,106 of CAJXKR010000021.1, forward strand.
CATGACCAGCGTATGTTCGGTTGGATTGGACATGGTTCCCCTGCCGGGGGATGTCCAGGTTGATACCCTGGCTGCAATCATAGCGGATGAGATGGCCATAGGTGTTATTAACAACAAGACCACCGCTACCCGTTTGATTCCGGTACCAGGTAAACAGCCAGGAGAAATGGCGTATTTCGGTGGACTTCTCGGGGAAGCCCCCATCCTGGCATTGGGGAACCGGGAAAACTCAAAAGATTTTGTCGGACACGGAGGCAGGATACCTGCACCGATCCAGAGCCTGAACAATTGAAATTACATTCTGCACATGCTTAAGTGGAATAAAACTTTTTGCTAAAATTGTATTTCTGTATATCTATTACTGAAATTTGATTAAATTCCGGATGGAAAGGATTTATAAGTATACTGGATTCCTTGGGGGTATGTATAGAGGGAACTCTTAGCAGACAGGTCCGATTGGATTTGAACCACGCATTGCCCATATATCTGGTTGTCTCTTCATTTTCTTCCCAATTTTCCGGCAATTCCGGAAAAATATCCTCTATTGTCACCTGCTGGGAATCGACCTGCAGGGTTATCAAATTATAATCCGCCTGAATAAACTTTTGATTGATAAAATACCCCAAAAGTTCCAGGATTGCCAATGAACTGGTTTCGGTGGTATATATTACAGGTATATATGAATGCCACCTTCCCTGGGTAATCTTGGCACCTTCAACAAAAGAATTGATATCAGTAGAATAAGTAGCCCTCTGCAAGCGGTACAAGTACATACATCTCAACCATCATCCAGCCCTCTTGAGAGGGCTGGACAACGAATGATGGGCAATCTCGTCTACGAAGTAGCGAGAAAAGTCTTATTCTTACACCTTAACACCTTAAAACTCTAAAACTTTTTTCATATTAACCCGGAATCCCCCATTCCATTTTGTTAAGCAGGTTTATCACCTGTTCGTACCCCACAATATTAGTACAAAGCTCTATAGGGGAATGTTGTTTCAAATCTGGATGTTTATAATGCATCCACTCCAAAACGTTTTCCGGAGAGCCCATCAAGTCTAATGCCTTGTTCAAGACCTTGGCCAATAAAATGATTTTTGTGGATTCATCAGGAGTCAAATTCTTGCTTTTCCTTCTCAGGATAGTCCTGGTAGAAACCCCCAAAAGCTCGGCCAAAGTTTGATCTGTAAAGTTGTATGTCTGCTTTAAATGCTCCAACTCTGTAACCGGCAAACCTTTATCTACCGCCTCCTTTAACTCCTCCCAGTTGCTTGCCGCCGGATCACACACCAAACACGCCGAACCGTGTTCAGCATTGGCTATCTCCATCATAAAAAATTCTCCCTATACTTGGTTTTTCTTGATTCAAGAAAACATATTATATTAAAATTAATCCCATTCTGCACTGCTGTCAAGTTTCTACCTGACAAGCTGACAGGTGAGGATCTAGTTATTTTTCATTCGTATCCGGATATTAAGAATTTCCGGATGGGAACTAGTGTCTTGTTATACTTTAAATGTCGGTCAGAATAAGCACGTTAATTGCAATTCTGTCCTCCCGGACCCCGTATCGGGGTACGGGGCAGGCTTTGATCCGGGATCCAGTCTTTTTTCTGTTTTTCTAGATTCCGGCCTTCGCCGGAATGACATTAGTGTAAAAGCGACAAATTATGTGTGACAAAGCACTAGATATTGATTGAAAGATTGCAGTAAAAATATTTTGGAAATCGACTTCATCGCCAACTTCTAAACTTTGCCCCTGATCCGGTTGAAATCCCTCTCATCCCCGATCAAGGTTATAATATCCCCCTTCTGTATGTAAGTGTTAGAGGAAGGATTTACAATGGTTTCCCCGCTCCTTTGAATCGCTATAAGCGTTACACCGTATTCCTGACGCAGATCGATTTCATTGAGTGTCTTGCCCACGAGCTCGGATTCCTCTTGCACCTTGAAGGTGCTAATCTTCAAGTCAGGCACTTGCTCCTGGATTTGACAAACATTCTGGTCCAGTTGCTCCTTGCTCCTGAGTATACTGTAATTACCAGCCTTCATCTCGTTCAACAAGCGCAGGATCTCCTGCTCTGAAATCAGGTAACGCTTCAGGAGCAGGGAGAACAGTTCCATGGCTATCTCGTATTCCTCGGTAATAACTTCGTTTGCCCCCAATCTGCTCAGCATGTCGATTTCCGCAACGAATCTGGTCCTGGCTATTATATGCACTTCCGGATTCATCTGCCTGGCCACTGCCACCACCTTTCTGACCGCCACCCGGTCCGGTATGGTAACCACAAGCACCCTGGCCTCCTTTATTGCAATATTTTCCAAAACCGGGGCCTGAATGGAATCCCCGTAAACAATATTTTCCCCCTTTTCCTTTTCCTCCTTTACGGTCCTGGGATTCATCTCGATTATTGCATACGGGACCCGGGAAATAATGCAAGCCCGCGCCACCATCGAGCCTATAACCCCATACCCCACAATTATAACATGGTCTTTTAGCTCCTTTGTATCTGCGGAACCGGTATTTCCCTGATCTCCCGTAAACTTCCCGGAAAAAAGTCCTAGTCTCGAGAGCAAAGAGATTATCCGGTCCGCCACCGGATGGGCATACTGTATCAAAAACGGGGTCAAAGCCATGGTTATTATGGCAGAAGCCAGCAGGATCTGATACAGGGGGGAGGGCACAAGATTGTAATCCGAGCCGAAGCTCAGCAGGATAAAGGAGAACTCTCCCACCTGGGCCAGGGAAATTCCGGTAATCAAGGAAGTCCTTAGCGGATATCCGGAAAGAAAAGCAGCAGAGCCGGCCAGAACAAATTTCACAAACACAAAGAAAACCACCAGGCCGAGTGTGACCAGTGGATAGTCAAAGACCACCCCGGGCTCAAAAAGCATCCCTATGGAGATAAAGAAGATACTGGTAAATATATCCCGGAAAGGCAGTATATTGCCAAAGGCCTGATGAGAATACTCGGACTCGGAAATGATAAGTCCGGCCAAAAAGGCTCCGAGAGCTATGGACAGGCCCAGTTCATGGGTAATCCAGGCAATACCTATACACATAAACACTATGCAAAGCAGGAACAACTCCCTGTTCCGGGTCCGGACAATGCCATGCAGGACCCTGGGAACAAACCATTTGATCCCCACCCAGACCAGAAGTACTATCCCGCTACCTTTCAAGAACAACCAGAAGAAGGTAGTGGCAATCCCGCCGTTAAGTTCCCCGGCAAGCAAAGGGGTAAAAATCATCATGGGAACAACTATAAGATCCTGGAAAAGCAGAATAGAGAGGCAATTTCTACCCTGGGGTGTATCCACTTCCCCGGATTCCTGAAAGAGCTTCATCACAATGGCAGTGCTGCTCAGGGAGATAAAAAAACCGATAAATACAAGGCTGTTTATCGAATATCCGGTAAAAAAAGACAACAGGAGCATGCTTACCACTATGGTGGAAAATACCTGAAAGGTCCCTCCTACAAACACGTTCCTCTTTATTTGTATGAGCTTGTTAAAAGAGAATTCCAGACCAATGGTAAACAAAAGCAGGATAACCCCGATTTCTGCAACAAGCTCAACTTCGTGCTCAGCCTGGATAAGTCCGAAACCGTTCGGACCCGCTGCGATTCCCACCAGGATAAAGCTGACCAATGTAGGTATTCCGGCGCGGTGGCAACAATAAAGTACCACCATGGAGAGGCCTGCTATTATTGACAGGCCAGCAAGAATTTCGCCCAGCATTTTCAACTCCTTTCATCAAAATATATAACAATACTGCGAAAGTTTTATGCTAATCTTCCGAGATAATCTGGATCTATTTAAACCTTGCCGGATGGTCCACTGTGCGACTTGCTTATCCAGGCCTCTTGAGGGCCGGATAAGCACTCAGAGCAAAAGTGGAGCACCCGGCAAGGTTTAAAGTTTCGCCGTAGTGATAAATATATACTCAAATATCAGTGTTAGACATACCCCTCAGGCTATCATCCACATATCTTCCAGGAATCACGGTAATCCTGGGCAATCCATCCAGGGAACTCTCGTCCACCAACAAAACACAATTGAACACATCTTCCAGGTTGCCGAAACTGAGCACCTCTTTGGGATGTCCTGTTTTGTAGACCCTGCCGGATTTGAGCAACATTATCCTCTCACCGTACAGGGAGGCAAGGTTCAGGTCGTGGGCAACCATTAATATTGTCATATTTTGTTTTTTCTGCAAATCTTCCAGCATATCCATAATCAGGACCTGGTGCGCAAGGTCCAGTGAAGAGGTGGGCTCATCCAAAAGCACTATATCCGCCTCCTGGCAAATAGCCCTGGCTATAAGCACCCTTTGCTGCTCCCCCCCGCTTAGCTGATCCATATTCCTGTCCGCCAGATGATCCACCTTGGTGACCCGCATGGAACTCTCAGCCTTTTCCTCGTCCTTTTTGGATTCGATCCCGAGTAGACCTATATGCGGGGATCTACCCATGAGCACGGTTTCTTTTACTGTAAAAGGATAGTTGATATGAACACTCTGGGGAACGTAGGCCAAGGTACGGGCCAACTTCTTTTTGGAATAGGCCTGCAATTTTTGCCCCAACACATGTATGTCACCGGATGAAAAGCTTTCTATGCCGGCAAGGGACTTGAGCAGAGTGGTTTTGCCTGAACCGTTCGGACCCACGATAACAAAGAATTCCCCTTGGGTTACGGAAAAATCCACTTCACTCAGGACCTTGGTATCCTGATAGGCCAAATCCAGATTCCGCACATCTACAACATTAGTCATAATCACCGCAACTGCAAAATATTTGAAACAACTAAAAGTTTTAGTGTTAAGGTCTTAATGTTTTAAGCAAGAGGATGTTTTAGCTAAAAATTTCTCGCTACTTCGTAGTCGAGATTGCCCTCGCTACTTCGTAGTCGAGATTGCCCTCGCTACTTCGTAGTCGAGATTGCCCTCGCTTCGTTGTGCCCGGCAGGGCAGGAAGATTAACATGAAAAAAGTTTTATGTTTTAGAGTGTTAAGGTTTTAAGGTGTAGAATAAGACTTTTCATCATTCGTTGTGGCCGCCAGGGCATGGGAGTTAATATGGATTCAACCCTTTAAAACCCTAAAACTAACCCTTGGACCTGTACAGCAAAAAGATAAACCCAGGTGCCCCGATCAGGGCGGTAACAACACCAACGGGCATTTCACCCTGGGAAGGCAGGGATCTGGCCAAGAGATCGCAAACCACCATAAAGGAGGCCCCTCCCAAAATGCACGCAGGAGTCAGGATTCTGTGGTCTGCACCCAGAAGCAGCCTCAACAGATGCGGAACCACCAGGCCGACGAATCCAATCAGTCCGGCCAGGCACACCGAACCGCTGACTATTAAAGATGTCACCGCCAAAAGGGACAGGGTGACGGCTTTTACATTCACCCCCAAGCTCTGGGCTGTCTCCCTACCCATTAGCAGGATGTTCATGGGCCTGGACATAATGAATATAAAGACAAAGACCGGTAGTGCTATCAAGACCAGACCCAGTACCTGTGCAGGGTCAGCTCCGGACAAGTCCCCCATTAACCAGAAAAGCACCCCTTGTAATTCAGTATGGCTGATCAGGGAGATCAAAAACATGATAATCGCGGAACAAAACGCATTGATCATCACCCCTGCCAAAAGGAGGCTGCTCTCGCTTTGCAGCCTCTTGCCGGATGCAATGAAGACAACCAAGAACAGGGTGCCCATACCGCCCAGAAATGCCAGAGCGGCAACACCCGGGAAAACCGCCATTCCCATGATCATACCCAGAATGGCACCCACTCCCGCTCCACCGGAGATCCCCAAAATATAGGGTTCAGCCAGAGGATTCCTGAGCAGGGCCTGGAACACCAAACCGCCAACACTCAAGATCGCACCGGTCGTAGCTGCCAGCAGGACTCTCGGGAAACGTATTTTCCATATTATGGCATACTGCGTTTCCAGTTCCCCTTGAAACAATGTCATAAACACATTTACAAAGTTGTATCCGGTGGAACCCACTGCGAGCCCCAAAAACACCGTACCACCCAAAAGGATGAGCAGCAGGGATGAGACTAGCAGTATGCTTTTGTATGCAGATCTGGAATTATTCTTGAACAATTTGCTACTATCTCTCGATTTTATTAAAAAAAGTACCGTTTTTGGGCAATTTTACCGCCAAATCAGGATGAAACAACTTAAAAAGCCTGTTGAGTCCCTGGATTATTCTCGGTGAGGGCCTGTTGACCAGGTCGGAATTCACCGAGTATATGCGACCTTTTTGCACAGCCGGAATACTGTCAAATTCAGACCACATATCCTTTGCCTGTTCGAATTTCTCCTCCTTGTTGCTCATGGAGGAAACCACTATCATATCGGGTCTGAGCTGCAGGATGTCCTCCCTGGAAAAGCGGGGGTAGGGCTTATCACTGTGCACAACGTTTCTTCCCCCGGCGTTCTGGATAAGTTCGTGCACTATGGTATTTTCACCTGCGGAAACTATAGGGGATATACCGATCTGGAAAAACACCCTGGGCCTGTATTCAGATTCTTGTACCAGGCCCTTTATCCTGTCAAACCGGGCCTCCATCCTTCCCAGAATTTTCTCCGCCCTGTACCCGGCATTCAAAAGATTACCCAATTTGAGCAGGGTGTGCCCGATAGCATCCACATCCCTGGGATCAAGTGCATATACAGGAACACCCAACTGCTCGAGCTCACTGACAACGCTTTTGGGATTGCCGTCCTTGGTAGCCAGACACAAATCCGGATTCAAGTCTATTATCTTTTCCAGATCCAGATTCACATAGGAACCCACCTTGGGCAATCCCTTGGCTCGTGTGGGATAGTTGGCGAACCTGGTCACTCCCACCACTTGGTCCCACTTGCCCAGTAAATAAACATACTCTGCGATACTGGGAGCAA
>CAJXKR010000022.1 GCA_913055815.1 uncultured Desulfohalobiaceae bacterium
GTTGAATAAACAGGCTATTGGTTCTTTTTCTTACTTAAAACCTTAACACTCTAAAACATAAAACTTTTTTCATGTTAGCTTATTGTATCTCTTGCTTCAATCCATAATTTTGCTCCAAATGCATCTATGATTTACAGACACCATTGGATTTATGGCAATGTGCAAGATGACGATGACGTTACTTATCAACTGGATGTATCATGCCGGACTGGATTCCGGGGCTGTAGGTGCCAGTACAACCTTGTTCGATCTTACAGATTTGGAATTAAAGACCTATTTAGGTAGTTCCCATCCGGAAATTCTTAATTTCCGGATACGGAAATAGCAGTTTTTCAATTCGGAAATTAGATTTTTTTTCGTTTGACAAGGAAATCAAGCAATTATGAGGAGGCGTATCTTAACACGTCGACGAATAATTTTGAAGATTGACAAAGTCAAACGGGAAAAGGGCAATTTCCGGATGAAAACTAGTGTGTTGTCATACTTTAAATGTCGGTCAGAATAAGCATGTTAATTGCAATTCTGTCATCCCGGACCCCGTATCGGGGTACGGGGCAGGCTTTGATCCGGGATCCAGTCTTTTTTCTGTTTTTCTAGATTCCGGCCTTCGCCGGAATGACATTAGTGTAAAAGCGACAAATTATGTGTGACAAAGCACTAGGTGTTCAAGGACTTCTGTTTGCTTTTGCAGCTCAACAGGACTATACTTGTAGATCAATCGAATGGAGACATCTTAACCAGGCACAAAAATGATCCTGCAATACATTGCTAGCACAAATTAAGTTATCAATAGGAGAAAACACTACATGCACCCCCTAACCATCGGATTTTTTCTGATGCTGCTGTTAAGCGTCACTGAAATTCCAGCCTCCACTCTGCAACAAAATGGACATGACAATCAACCCGGTAAAACCGTAATTCTAGTACACGGTTATGCAAAGGGCCCAAAAGACATGCAGCCCCTTGCCGAGCTTCTCGAAAAGCGCGGATACCAACCTGTAACAGTCAACCTGCCTCTTACCTTCGAACATGTACAAGATGCGGCAGAGGTTTTTGCAAAACGGGTGGAAGCGATCCTGTCCGGACTGCCTGACAAGGAGCCAGTTGCAATGGTGGGACACAGCACCGGCGGACTGATAATCCGGTATTTTTTGTCGCACAACCCTAACCACAAGCGAATAACGCATGCCGTGCTGATTGCAACCCCCAACCAGGGAAACACCCTTGCAGGTATGCTCGGAGATTTTTCGGATTGGCTGGTGGAAACCTTTGCAACCCTTGACTCCCTACAGCCGGAAAATATAACCAAGCTGGATCTATCCGATCCCCCGGGCACCAAGATCGGCGCGATTGCCGGGAACAAGAGTACCATTGTCCTCGGGCAGTTACTGAGAAAGGAAAACGATGGCCGTGTGGAAGTGGAATCGGTTTATTATCCAGGACTAGACGATTTTGTAGTCCTATCCCACAACCACAACGAAATCCATCATAAAAACGAAACCGCGGAATTGATAGACGTTTTTTTAAAGAGCGGTTCTTTTCCCAAAAGGTAAATATCCTACCAACTGATATTTCAATACTACATTTCGTTGTTTTGGCTAACCACTGCTAATAATAGCTTCATCGCGTGAAGTTTTTGTCCATCCTTAACCAGTGCCCATTGCAGTAACCTCGATTATGTGGTGCAGTCACCTGGATATGTCCGGATTGCGGCGAAATGAACGGCCTGGGGAACGATTAGAGAACAAAGTTCCAACTTGCTGTAATACCCAAAATTGCTTTACTTTGAGCACTACGATTTGCCCCTATGGATTAGAATCAAGAATACACACCCAGCGATCAATAGAGCTTTGATCTCTTGATCTGTATCAACTGACGTAATCGTAGGCCGGCTTTTAACTGGGTACAACACCACGGGAGCGAGGTATCATCACCTAACCAGGTGGCTTGCCCGCAAGCTGCTGTATTAGACAAAGTACCACACTTCCCCGATAGAAACCTTCTATATCTAATGCTCAAGCTGGCTGGAATTTGAGGTGGAATCAAGGAAGGAGTTGTAAATTCCGGCCGTCTCCCGGGGAAGTTCCAACATTGGGACGTGCCCGCATTTTTCTATTACATGGGTTTTGATCTGAGGTATATGCTTTTCATAAACCTGCACGCAAGAAACATCAAGCAATTCGTCATTCTTGCCCCAGATCAGCAATACAGGCATGTTCAGCTTGTGCAGCAGGGATTCGGCAAAGATCCAATCAGATATCAAATCCCCCCACATTTTTGCCTTGAATTCCGCCCTGTTGATTGCATTTCTGGCTGCAACAGCTTCTACAGGCCAGGGAAAAGGAGGTTCACCATAAAAACCCATATCCATGAGCTTGTCAAACTCCTCCCTATTCCTTGGAACCAGGGGGTTTTTGCCTTGTTCCATTTCTTTTTGTAACCAGCTTTTTTTAGGTGGTCTCACTCCTCCCGGGTCGATTAAACACAGGGAAATAATATCTTCAGGGTTGTTGGCTGCATGGATTGTAGACAAGTAGCCTCCCAGAGAGTTGCCTGCCAGATGAAAAGGATCTATTTCCAGTTTGTCTATAGTATTATTGAAAACCTTGGCCATGGAAAGGATATCGTATTTGAAATCGCTTTCCCTGCTACTGTCCCCGTGCCCCGGGAGATCGAAAGCATAGACATGGTATTTGTCAGGAATATGGCGAACAAAGCGAGTCCAGTAATCCTTGTTGCCTCCGAAGCCGTGCAAAAGCACCATGTCCTGACCCGGCCCCTTCCTTTCCAAGTAGGCTATCCTGTGTGATTTTAAATCCACAGTCTTGTAATCAAAACCGGACATGGAACGTTCCAGCTTCAAGGCCACATGGAATATAGTATCTTCAACCGTGGCACATCCGGAACTAAACAGTAAAAGAAAAATAACTAGGAGATAGAATTTTGATTTAGTCATATTATTCTTCTGGAATTCAATTGGATGATAATCGAAAATCCTGTTTCAAACCAGGCTGAACACAAGCTTTGAACTCTAAAACGCTTGCTTCAAGCTATTTCTATAAATCACTCTGAGCAATATGTAAAATAAAAATTCATACTTATCTGTTTTATCGCAGGAAACTCGACCGGATATTTGTTTTTTACTGGTTGACAAACAAGACAAACCCTGAATTTTGTGTTATTCATCATGACCTGGCGAGCATAACAACATATAGCCCAGAATTCGAAAGAGAACATTGTATCATGAATGATCAAAACAACAGGAATTTGAAAGATTTATTGCTTTCTCTGGAAACATATTATCAAAAAGGCCTTTGGAGTTCCTTTAAAAACGTGGTGGGCAAAATTCGATCTGAATTCAATATCCTGCACAGGATGAATACAGACCTGGAAAATGAAAACAAGCAATTGAAATCACAAATAAACAAAGAAGTTCAAAACTCCAGGGAACTCAACAAAAAACTGAAAACTGCATATCAACACTACAAGTCGAGTATAGACATATTCTACAAGTTCAAACACAATATCGAAATAGTTCAAAAAATGCGCGACTTGGAGGAGTTGCCCGGGATACTGGAAGATATAAAGCACTCCCAGAGACTCCCGGCCCTGGAATTAATATTGGACCGGGATATATTTTCAGGTTATGTACCTGAAAATATATCACTTTATGCCAATAATTATCTCCAGGAATTAAGAACAAGAATACAAGTCCACACAGAAATCCGGTTTTATCATGGACCCAGTGAAACAATAGATTGTATCGAAGCGCTAGCACCTTCTGTGGACGTGCAAAAACTGCAGAGGATAAAAAAAGGTTCCTGCTTTTTGTATACAATTACAGATAAATATGAACCAGAAAGGATTCTGGGTATATTTTCGCTTTTTGATTTTGACCCGAACAGATATTCAATAGACAAGGCCACGGATTTTTTGGAACATTTTTGTTATATACTTGGATGCACTATAAAGGATGTCTGGGAACACCAAAAGTTGAACCGGGAAAAAGTGGTCGACGGTCTGACCGGTGCCTACAACCGGGAATATCTAGATCGGCATGCTCCCCGGATACTGGATTTTGCCCAGCGCAAGAAATTCCCAGTATCTTTGCTCTTTATAGATCTGGATGGATTCAAGCCCATTAACGATACTTATGGCCACAGGGCAGGAGATAGTATTTTAATGCAAGTGGTCAGGGTTATAAAGGAGATCATTCGGAAACACGATATATTTGTTCGCCTGGGCGGGGACGAATTTGTTATATTGATTGCTGATGCCGGATATAAAGAGGCCTGTCGTTTCAGGGAAAGGGTAACCAACTCTATTAAATCTATTTCCGTAGCCGATTGTATTGGCCAAGAAGCAGATTTGACTGTGTCAGCTTCAATAGGGGTTGCTGAATACAAACTCGGTCAAACTGTTGATGACTTGGTGAAAGAAGCGGATAAAGAAATGTATAACGTCAAGAGAGAAAAGAAGTAAATTAATTATAAAGTTCCAACCCCGTATACGCAGGAGAGGACATGAGCAGAAAAGTTATCATTGATACTGATCCCGAGCTGCGGGAAATGCTTTCAACGGAGTTCTGGCTGCCTATCTGGCGGAAAATACCCCCTTGGAAGAAGCAATAAGAGCCGCAAATGGGGCTGGTGCCCTGACCACCACTAAACAGGGTGCCCAGGAATCCCTGCCTACCAGAAAAGAGATCGAGGATTTTTTGCTGGATTAGGCCCCGTCTCTCAACTTTTTTGTTAACTCTTATTTGTAAAGACAGAAGTAGAAAAGGAATATTCGAATATTTTTCTTTTATATTATCTGACAATAATTTGACGGCTTCTCCCAAAATCTCTATATTTCTGATCACTGCATCCTGTGGTTTGGATCCTCAATAAAATTGTCATATTCCATATCTATTGTATAGGATACAATTCTGTCGACAGCTTATTTCGTATCCTGAACAATGGTTCTATCCTCCTGTTTAGACATAAGTAAGATCCCTTTCAATATTATTTGCAACTTCTTTTACTCTTATATTTTCAATCCCTGTCCTGGTTAACACATCAACTTTTATCCCTTGCAAATCATCCTAACATTCCAAAAGACTATTAAATTTAAATCCTAACGGTCTTTCGAATTCCACAACAAGACCCAAATCGCAATCTTCTGTCATATCGCCTTTTGCTCCAGATCCAAAAACACCTATTCTAGAGACCAACTGGATTCAGTATTCAAAAAAAATATAATTTAGGATCTTAGGTCTTATCCTAATTCCAGAGTTTTTTGATAAATTTTGTCACAACTAAACAAGAAAATTGTATAAAGTATTAACAGGTATTATACTTGATGTGATTTTTGTTTATTCTGATCACAGGTCAGTAGGTTCCCAAAGTTCAAAAGTATATTATGCTTGATAGTATTATAAAATCAGGAGGTAAATTCAATGCTTAAACACATTTTTGTTATTATTTTTGTAATTGTGGTTTCTTTTCTTACAGGATGTGCTTCTTTAAATGCTCCCAGTAAGCCCCACGGGATAAACGACAAGGCTTATAATTTCCAACTTCCGGACCAAAAAGGCAATCCAGTCAAATTAAGCGAAGTACTGGATAATAACAAGGGGGCTATTATTGCCTTTTATCCCAAGGACAACAGTAAAAATTGAATAAAGGAATTTGTTGAGTTTCAACAAAACATAAATAAATTCAAATCCAGAAATATCAAAGTGTTGGGCATAAGTACAGATTCAAGCAAATCCCACCGCAAGTTTATTTCCAAGCGTGATCTCAATGACCTGACATTACTATCTGATCCTGAAAAAAGAGTTACTGAGATTTATGGTGCCGATCACTGGATTCTTCCTGTTGCCAGTCGAGTATATTTTATAGTCGATAGTAACAGGGAAATAATTTTTAAAAAAGATACCGGGTTATCTGTTTTAAAACAGCAAACCAAGACATTGCTTAGTGAGATTGACAAACACATTTTGTAGAACACTCTTGCTAGTACAAAACTCACGAAACATAAACCTTTACTCGACCCAAAAGGAGTAGCCCAATGAAAAATCTTGTATACAATGATTTATTACCAGACGTGTCCAGCACAATTGTTCAAAATTTGAGAGGTGAAGAGTTAAAACTCGAATCATTATGGGAGACGCGCCGTATTATACTATGCTTTTTGCGTCATTTCGGTTGAATGTTCGCCAAGCAGCAGGCTGCTGCTTTAAACGAGATTAAAAGCCATCTGGATTTAGCTGATATATATTTAGCAGCGATTGGTAGTGGCAATCAAGAACAGGCACAAGATTTTATTGATAAACTTGGCTTTGAATATGAAGTGTTTTTGAATTCGGATCTTTCAGCATACAAAACATTCAGGCTTAAAAGAGCAATTTTGCGTACCTTGGGACCATCTTCCCTGGCAAAAGGGGTAAAGGCTATAAAAAAAGGGTTTCGGCAAGGAAGTAGTGCCGGAGACCTCTGGCAACAAGGAGGAATTTTTGTCCTTGGACCGGGCAGGCAATTGCTTTTTCAGCACCGCAACAGCTTTGCCGGGGATCATGCAGATTTAAACCAGGTAATCCAGGCTCTTGATGCACAGTAATCCAACTAAACCGGAGTTGACTTGCTCAGTTATAAATCAGGGCAAATAAAATCAAAAAATTATGGAAGCAATTTTAATGCAGGGCAAAATAAACAAAGAATCAAATAATCATACAAGCGATCTTCTGCTTATAAAGGAAGCTGTTCAAGGAAGTCAGGCCTCACTGGAAAAAATCATTTTGCGCTATCAGGACTGGATATATAATATTGCCTTCAAGATGGTAATGGATCACGATGATGCAGCTGATATAACCCAGGAAATACTTACCAAGGCAATCAGTTCCCTGTCTTCGTACAACCCGGAAAAAGCGGCATTCAGCACCTGGATTTACCGAATAACGGTAAATCATGTACTGAACATGCAAAAGAAAAAATTCGAATACAGGATCAATGATATTGAAACTTACGTATCCTTGATCGAAAAATTGCCGGATGAACGCTATTTTCGGCACCCGGAAAGGGAACTCTTGACAGAAGAAATCAAGATAGGCTGCATGATGGGCATGATGATCTGTCTAAACCGGAATGAACGTATAATCTTCATCTTGGGAGGAATATTCGGGATCTCAGATGACGATGGTAGTGAAATAATGGAGATTACCAAGGTCAATTTCAGGAAAAATCTTTCCCGTGCCCGGAAAAAGATTTATTCAAACATCAAGGATCTCTGTGGTCTTGTAGATTCTGAAAATCCCTGCAGATGTTCCAACAAGGTGGCCTCGTTTCTTGATTTCGGCATGGCTGATCCAGAAAACCTCAGGTTTAATCATACTTCCAGGCCAAAAGTAAGGGATGTAATCAAGGAAAAATACGAAGCATTCAAGGACCAGTATTATGAACCTTTTTTTGAGCTTTACAGGCAGCATCCCTTTTATGAGCCACAGGATACTGTACAGCGGTTGCGCGACATCATGCAAAACAACGATTTTAGAAAGTTATTCAATCTGTAGAACTTGTTATATTGTAGTAGATTTTAAAATTTGAAGCAGAGTACAAATAGCATGAAATGACTATAACTTCATCAACCCGATTGGCTACTCAGTCCCGCTAACGGTATTGATTCTCCTGGATATGGGCGATATCCCCTACCCGCAAACCCTGAAATTCCGCACATGCCCGGTCAACCCGCACCACGTCATACCCTCCGAATATCCTGTTTACAGGCGGATCACAAGTGGGTCCACCCAGGTGGGACTGGGCCATTCCCACAGATCCGTCCACGATGGAGAGATCCGCCATCTTGTATTTGTTCAGCTCGATAATGGACTCCTGCATGTGGTTGTGAAAATACGCCTTTTTCCAAGACCCTCCACAACCCCCGTCGTACTGAGGCGGCGCCGCACCCATCATGTTCTTCAAGGCTCCAGTGATACGCGCCAGGGTGTGAGGCTTCAGCACAGGCACGGAAATTACATAATGATCAAACAGAATCTCCGGAAGGTATATCTCTGGAAATATACGGCAGTCTTTCCTGGAACACTTCACAAGCGACTCAGTGTTTAAATCCAGAAGCTCGATACCGTACTCCCGGGCCAGCCGGTCATATCCCAGGTCGCAAAACACCTCGAACGTCTCCCGGTCGCTGTCCCCGCAACCCTCGGCAAGGACAACTTGAGCATCCGAACCGATCTCCCGGATATAACGGATAATCGCCTCGCAGCACTCCACTGGCGTGGTTATCGGAGGTGGCGAATTGTTGATGCAGTTGGGCTTGATCAATATCTTTGCACCAGTTCCAATAGCCTTTTTGAAGTCCAGGTCGTCCAGTACCCTGGACACGGAATCCTGGAAATCAGTAAATTCCCTTATTGAAAAATCCATACAACTCCTTGATCCTTTCATCCTGTATTATTGAAATTATAAAAATGAGAATTGCGAATTTGTCCTTTTATGGCTGCTAAAACCACTTTTGACTTGAACGATGCACTCTAGGATTGACTTTTTTGCTCATTTTTTGTCCTCCTGAATCTAGTGCTAACTTAACCTTAACTTACTGTCTAGTTTTCGGAAACCACTTCTAGGAGGAATCGTACACCGTAGTCCGGGAGATAAATGACCTAATGCACTATGCTTGTATTACAGGACTCACAAACAGGATCTTGCAAATCTGGATAACATCGTCTAGTAATGCGGCAGATACCTTGGATTTTATAACAGTACTTGTAAACAATGCTGCAGTAATCGGTCCTCCCGATTTGTTCGATCTGGTTCCGGGACCGAGAAGCAGGACCGGGGCAGAAAAACAGGATAAAAGGTGATTTTGATGGACGAATTGATATCCCTATTGGTGCAAAAAACGGAAATTGATTCCGGTGTGGTGAAAAATATCCTCACATTAATGGAGGAAGGGGCCACCATCCCGTTTATCTCCAGGTACCGCAAAGAAATGATCGGCGGGATAAGCGAGGAAAGGCTCCGGGAGTTCGAAGAGACCCATGGATATTGCAAAAGGCTCATGGAACGCAAATCCGAGGTCCTTAGGCTGATTCAGGAAAGGGCCAGGCTGGACTCGGAGACAGAGCAAAGCATCCGGGAGGCGGGCACACTTACCGAACTGGAAGATATTTTTCGACCCTATAAGGAAAAAAAGAGTACTCGGGCCGGGCAGGCCCTGGCCAAGGGATTGGGGCCTTTGTCCGACTTGTTGCAAAAGTCCGGTATCAGCAAGCAGGAACTTTGGCAGGAGGCGGATGCTTATCTGAATGAACAGGTCGTAAGCAGGGATGAAGCAATACAGGGAGCCCAGGACATACTGGCTGAGCGCTTCAGCGACGATGCCGGGGAAAGGGAGATACTGCGGCGTCAAATACGGCGTCACGGAGTTCTGGAGGTCAAACCAGGCAAGGGCTTTGATCCCAAGGGGCATTATGCCAATTACAAGGAACACAGGGAAAAAATTGCCTTTATCCCTTCACACCGCTACCTGGCTATCATGCGAGGGGTGAGGGAAAAGGAGCTCGGCGTCAAGATTTCCCTGGACCAGGAACGTATTCTGCAAAATATTTACCAAAACAAGATCCCCAAAAACGCCAAGGATTCAGGTGAACTTCTGTTCGCGGCATACAAGGACGGCTTGAAGCGCCTGCTGCTACCTTCCATAGAGCGGGAGATACATGCAGAATTGAAGGAACGTTCCGACAGGCAGGCTATTTCCGTATTCGGCCGCAACTTGAGCCAGTTGCTCATGACTCCCCCAGTAAGCGGTATGGTGATCATGGGTGTGGACCCTGCCTACAGAACCGGGTGTAAACTGGCGGTTATCGATGCAAACGGAAATTTTCTGCAAGATGCGGTTATCTACCCTACTTCACCCCAAAAGGACTACCAAACATCCAAGAAAAGAGTTCTGGAACTGGCGGACACCCATAATATCCAGGGAGTGGCCATAGGCAACGGGACCGCCTCCAGAGAAACACAGGAATTTTTTGCACGCCTGAACCGAGAAGAGGACCGTAAACTGAAATATACTGTAGTCTCCGAGGCAGGGGCTTCGGTATATTCAGCCTCGAAAACCGGACAACAGGAATATCCAAACCTTGATGTCACCGTACGCGGCGCTATCTCTATAGCCCAGAGGCTGCGGGATCCCATGGCAGAACTGGTCAAGATAGATCCCAAGTCCCTGGGCATAGGCCAGTATCAGCATGACGTAGACCAGAAGCTCCTGGAACGCAAGCTCAAGGAGACTACTGAAGGTTTGGTCAACAGGGTCGGGGTGGATGTAAACGGGGCTTCTGCCTCCCTTCTTTCCTACGTTGCTGGACTTGGCACCAAAATGGCGGAAAACATTGTCTCCGACCGCAGGGCAAAGGGAGCTTTCAATTCCAGGAAGGACCTCCAGAGGGTCAAGGGACTTGGACCCAAGGCCTTTGAACAATCTGCCGGTTTCCTCCGCATTCGCGACGGTGAGGAATTGCTGGATAACACAGGCATTCATCCGGAGAGCTATGCGACAGCACATAGGTTGAGGGAGGAATATGACCTGCAGGCCCTAGCCGAACATGATTTGCCCGCAGTTGCAGACAGGCTTGGTGTAGGCCTGCAGACCCTTCGGGATATTGTCTTTGAACTTTCCAAGCCGGGTTTCGACCCCAGGGAGGATTTGCCCCGGATACCCTTCAGGGAAAGCATCACTGATATAAATGAACTGCAAGAGGGCAGCATAGTCTCCGGGGTGGTTAGAAGCGTTGTGGATTTCGGCGCCTTTGTGGATATCGGCCTGAAAAACGACGGGCTTATCCATATATCGGAACTTAGCGATAAAAGGGTCGGACATCCCCTGGAAGTACTCTCTGTCAACCAATACCTGCCCAGGATAGTGGTCCTGAGCAAGAATGTGGAAAAGAACCAGGTAAGCTTGAGCTTGAGGTAGGCCTGGATACAAGGAGGTATTGAATATGTGGAAATATTTATTGCAGACAGATAAAGGCATTACTCCACTATGTGTTCGTATTGCCCTTGGTATAGTCATGTTTCCTCACGGAGCCCAGAAGGTATTTGGCTGGTTTGGAGGCCATGGTTTTTCTCATACTCTTCAGGCTTTTTACTCCATGGGATTCCCGGCTTGGGCTACTCTGATGTTAATGATCGTGGAGTTATTGGGAGCACTCCTGCTGATAGCGGGATTTCTGACCAGAATCTGGGCCCTGGGGTTTCTTGTCAGCATGACAATTTGCATGTCCATTAGCCATATACAACATGGCTTTTTCATGAATTGGTTCGGACAGAAAGCAGGAGAAGGTATTGAATATCATATACTGGTAATTGGGATTGCAATTGGCCTGATAATCCAGGGCGGAGGAGCCCTGTCACTGGATAGGTTCTTTAAAAAGTAAATAACTTTGGACAAGTTGGATAAAAGATTTTATCATTATCATGCTTATTCAACTTTGCAAAACTTGTCCACAGGAATATTTATGCAATGCAGAGAAGCACTTTGGAAAAAATTGCAGTCCATAAATTATAGTTCTCATATAATCCGTTGTAACGGAATTGACAGTTCGGGCTTTAATAAATGGGTTTTGCATACAGGAATGCTTTTTGATTCCCTGGAAAAATGGTGGCCGTCTGAAGGCAAGCGTCCTTCAGGGCACGAGGGTCTGGATATATGCCTCTTCCAGGACGATAACAGCAATTTGCAGAAACTCGTTGCACCCTTTCAGGTCCCGGCTGCCATGGGAGGAAGGATAGTGAAAATTATGCAGGATTTCCTGGGTTTATCCATTGTAGTGTACCACGAGGAATTTTCCGATGCAGAATGGGGGTTTTACACTATTTATGCCCATACCAGCCCTGAAGAACATATAATCGAGGGCATAAACATCGAGGAAGGAGATCTGATAGCCACTATTCAAAACACGAAAACCAATTATAATTTGCAGATGTTGCCACACCTGCATATCAGCCTGGGCTGGATACATGGGTCTTTACCTGTCCAGGAGCTGGACTGGCCAGCTATCAACAAAAGGAAGAATATGTACCTATTGGATCCTCTGCCTCTGTTGCAGGAGGAATATACTATCAAAGAAAACTTATCCGGGTCCGGAATGGATTAACTGTTTCAAACCCGGTCGGCTTTAAAGCGGGAACGGACAAATTGGTCCGAATTGAGGCTGTTGAAGCCGATTAATAAAAAAATCGTTGAGCAAATTGACGCCATTCGTCCAGAATCTTTCCCCGTTTCTCGAAATCCCGTTCGCCCAAGAGTGCTTTAAAGGTTTCAATGTATCCAGTGCGCAATTCCTCGAATCTTTTGCTATAAAATTCCTCCTTCATCCATTTCCGTTCTTCAACTGTGGGTTCAAGTCAGCCCGCAGCAGCGCAGTTTTTAGCAGTCCAGGTTATAGCTGTTGTAAGCTTCCGCGTTCACGATGCAGGATGAAGAAAAACGGAGTTCTCATACCTTTAAGATCCATGATGCCCAATACGGAGTTTTCGTCTATCTTACGGAACACGTCGTTGATTGGAAGGTGGTCGTAAATCATGGTTGCACCGGATTTGCCCCGATAAACTGTATTGCGAAGCCTGGCACGGGGCCTTGAAGTCGTGAATAGCGGCATGGCGAACTGGAACAGACTGCCCGCTGCAGCTGACTTGGGCATGGATACGCGATGCATCAGCCCCAGAAACGGCCCCATGAATACAGGGTTAACTGAGGCAACACCACCACGAAGTGTGGAGAAGACCAATGGATGTACGTCTTCTGGACTTTCAAAGCGCTTGCCGTACCAGTGATACGCCTCGAGTAATCCATCCATGGGGTGATTTGTGTGGAAGCCCTCTCCTGTCCAATTGCCGATCATGAAGTCGAGATCAACTGGATCCAATGAATCAAAGATTTCCAACGCTTCCTCTTTAGGTGCGCTTCCTGCGTTCAACCGTTCAATTATGCCCATCAGGTATACCTCTTTGCCCACAGGGGTTAACGCATGTTTCACCCGCTTTTTTTATAGTGCAGCGGCGAAAAAAGTCGGGATGAAACTTTTGTTGGACTCTTTTATTAACGCCATTTGTGTCCACATGAAAGGCATCTCGGACGATGAACACAAATCATTTCACCACATTCAGGACAAACCTTGTTCTCTTTTTCATGTCGAACAAAATGCCTGATACCTTTTTTTTCGATTATATTGAGATTGTCGATCACCGTTGCTCCCTAGTTCTTTTTCTTTTCCTGGACAGCTGCAGATTTAAAAAATAGATTTTCTGTGCACGCCTCAAACAGGACATTTATATCCACCCCATCCCCGGAGCAGGATTTGGTCCCTGGAATTCGGCTTTATAACGAAAATACTTGCTCAGATTCCAGCTTTTTCCCTGCCAACCTTTTATTGTGTATCCATTTGCCCTTGAACAATAATTCGTCTTTCTTCTCTTGAATCCTTTGCTTGATCGCTGGATCAACCGATTTTAACAGCTCCAAAAGCAGCAAAACAAGAATTTTTATGCAAGAGCTCAATATAATCAAATCCCACTCTCCTGAGAAGATCCAACTGATATGTAACTGATCTCGGAGAATCTTCCTTGTCTATATAATCAAACACTTTTTCTTGATATTCTTTTCCACCCACAGAACGAAGATATTCGGCATATCGTTCCCACATGATGCTACTGCAAAAAGTAGCTTTAGTTATTAAATTTTGCAATACACTAGTTATAACTCTTTGATTTTTCTTAAAACTTTGGCAATCTCGACTACGAAGTAGCGAGAAAACCCTAAAACTCTAAAACTGCCTGCAAAAGACTTTTTGCAGGCGCATCCCACATTAGAAACTTAACAGCTTCGGTATCATGAGATACAAGATCGGTGATCCAGACACTTCCTCCTAATGCTGTTAAGTTGTAAAGTTTGCTGAATGCACTTTCCCAATCTTTATCATGCCGCAAATGGTGTAAAACAGCAGTAGCTACTATAACGTCATATCCTTGTTCCGGCAAAGTGATTTTGCGAAAGTCACCTTGAATCGTTCTTATTTTTCCGGAATTGACAGATGCAACACGTTCACGGGCTTTTTCCAGCATTGGAAAGCTTAGATCAACAAGATCTCAATCAAGGGGTGAGACATACTGCAAGAGCTTCAGGGTATTGTTCCCGGCACCACAACCAATATCCAAAACTCGTCTGATATCCGAAGTTGCTCTGAATGCAGCTTTTGTGATCAATTCCATAGTCAATGCTGCATCTATAGTCGACGATTGGCCGGTTTCAAGATCCGTAAAACGGTCGACATCAGAGTCAAAACGCTCTTTAATATCTTCCAGGGTTGATTTTTGATCAAGTAATCTATTCATAATTATCAGGGTTTATCAGGGGGTGGACCTACATAACTTATTTAAATAAATCAAAATTCAAATGCATGTTTCCACCTCTGCTTGGGATTCTCGAAATGGACCTTGTCCGTGCTAAACTCATCAGGATCATAGGGATGATAATTTTTGGCGTGTCCTTTAAGCCATCCCACACAATCTTCATATTCATCATGGCCTGGGTCCTGCAGAACATTTACAACCCAGTAATATCCACCAATACCACCGCAGTCTTCAGGAGGACAGGCGCGTTCACCTGCTATACACTTAGGGTATTTCTCACCTTTTGTTTTGAGAAGTATCCCTTCAAACAGGATCTCGTGAAACCAGGAATCGCCAAAATCATATTCGTATTCAATTGCTTGGCCAGGATCGGTAAAATGATCGGTGATAGGGACTTCCCAACCGGGAATTATCTCTATATCATCCGGCACATCCACAGGAATTCCGATTTCAATTGTTTTTCTTTTGTGTTTTGGACGGAAACGAAAAGCATGTAAATGATAATCAAGCCAACCCATCGCATCTTGAATTGCTACATGAAAATCCCAGAAATTATATTTTGCCGGAACCTGTATTCTCCGCCAAATTGGAGGATCAATTTCATAAAGAGTAATTTTGAATTGATATACCAAATGGTTTTTAGTTTTTTTCATTCAATCACCTCTTATCAAGAAGCCTACATGACAACGCGAAAAAACAATAGCCTTTGTGTTACGTCAAGCATTATTATTGGGCTGACCTTACCACCAATCCGGATTTGTTAACCCTTGAAATTCAGGGCTAAATCCCGAAATCTCCTCATCAGTGACCAACTCGTGAAACCGCATAAGTCTCAAACACATGTCCGCTTTTGAACGACTAAAGTCATTAAATGCATTTGCTATCTCTTCATCCCTTTTACGAGTTAAGCGATACAGATCAAGATATCTTTCATGAGGCGTTTTTGCATCATCATCAATAATAGCTTGGCATTCATCAAGAATTCTTTGAGAAAACCGCTGAAGTGCTCTTTCCCTTACCTTTTTGAATTTTTTCCAATCAGATTCCTTAATAGTCATTTATTCAGTCCTTACACCTTTCCAATTAATCGAAAAAACTTTGAGCAAATTTACGCCATTCGTCCAGAATCTTTCGCCGTTTCTCGAAATCCCGTTCACCCAAGAGTGCTTTAAAAGTTTCAATGTATCCAGTGCGCAATTCCTCAAATCTTTTGCTATAAAATTCCTCCTTCATCCATTTTTGTTCTTCAACTGTTGGTTCATTCAGAAACTCTTCAACTTCATAGAGATATTCAGGCCGCTCCAAATTAGAACTATGCCAAAAATCCTGTACTCCCATCGGTTCATTAAACAAAAACGGCAACATGTAGATATTCTGTAGCATTGCGCTTTGCAGCCGAATACGCGCTTTCTCAATGTTTCCAGCCCGGTAGTGCGCAAGGGCCCAATACAACTCGGAGACCGGTTCGCCAATGTCATCTGTAAACTCTTGCTCAAACCATGAATAGAACTCTAGCGCCTTTTCAACGTCGCCGGATAACACATAGAAGACTCCAACCCGGTAGCGCTTGCCAGAGCCGTCATTGATATTGCCGTACTTCTTCTTTTCATTGACTAGGCCCCGGCGCGCTCGATTCGCACGTTCCCTATATTTTTTCCTTTCGTTTGCTTCTATCATCAAATCTCTCTTATACGTTTAGACTTAAGTAAGATCCTGTATTACATTTTCTCTACTTCATTTACTCTTATATTTTCTACCCCTATCCTGGTTAATAAATCAAATTTTCCACCGAACAAATTTTCAAGATATTCCACAAGTCTATTGAACTTGAAACCTATCGACCCTTTTAATTCCACGACAAGATCCAAATCACTATCTTCTGTTATGTTCCCTTTTGCTCCAGATCCAAATTGTCAGTAAACAAACTACGAATCATTTTAATTTATTGTTCCAGTATTCGACATAAGATTGATACGCCTCTTTGCTAGTCAAAAATTGCACATGTTGCAAAACATTCATTTTATAGGCTTGCATGGATTCTTTTCCCATTCTGCGGGCTTTTTCCAGTCTGTGGTGTCCATCGATCAAGTTGTATCGCCCGGGAGCAATTTCTGCCAATATTATCGGTCTGGAAATATCAACTGTATCCAGATGTGATTCATTAATGGATGAAAAATGATGGTTTATATCATTTATCATCACTTCTTCAAGAATGACTTCATCAGATTCTTGAATATATTCGATCATTCTTGTGACATTAAATACAAAAATACCGTTTGGAAAAAGCTCATCCCCTTCTTCAGCAGGGCATGGAATAAAGTCAGGATCAATTTTCAACATTTCAAACAACTATAATCTCCTTTTATCCTTGGAAAATTAAATATCAATAGAGCATCTGTCCTTTCCCTATTTGTCCACATTTGTAGCCAAACTTCACCTGAACAGGCCAAATTGAATAAAAAAAATATCAAAGACAGTACAGTGCTTGTCCATGCGGAGCAGAATTAAACGCCGCCTTGAGGGGCTAATCCAGTAAATCGTCATGCATAAGCTAATCTACTACTTTTAGGTTAAGGTTACACTGCCAATTAATGATATGTCCAGTCCTGTTGGCTCCTATTAGGATTGCCAATCAGGCTTTTATTTGACACTATATATCAGCAATCACAGGTTCCTGTCGGTGTATGTCAAATATCAGGCACATTCCCGAACACTATTCCGTTATATCCCGTGCCCAACTCATGGCAGCGGCAACCGAGGGAAAACCCATGGTGGAAGTCAGTACAACCAGGGTGTGATGGATTTCCTCCCGGCTTGCCCCTTCTTTGAGGGCCCGGCGAACATGGCTGTGCACAGCCCCTTCAAGTCTGAGCGCGGCAGCAGCGGCCAACTGGATTAATTCCACCGTTTTTGCGTCCAAGGGGCCTTCCGCACGTGCCGCCCGGCCAACCTCGGAAACAGCCTTCATGAGCTCAGGGTATTCAGACTCCATCACCTGGTAGTTTTTGGGCTTTTCTTTTTCAGACATTTTTTCTGCTCCTTTTTAAAATTCTGGCACTATTATGCCTTTGGTTTTTGTTCATCATGTTTTTTATGGTCCTTATTGCAAATATTCCTTGTTATTGAAATGTATAAAGAAGATCGGTAAAAGCCATGCTCTTTTCTGTGAATGCCCGCATAGAGTAGCAAGGACTCTATGTCGGCAAGGAGACCATCCCAAAAATAATCACCAACACCGGATTCTCTTTGATCATAGAAGGTTTTTCCCTCATTCAGATCATCAGAAACCTCTTTCAGGATAATGACGTCTTTAACTCTCATGACTTACGGGTTGCCCTCAACTCTTCAAGAGAGATAAATTCAGCCTCACCGCTTTCTATCTTTCTTTTTCTCTCCTCCAAAATGTCCTGATGCCATTCTGGAGATTCTATTTCGGCTTCTTCATCAATAAGTGAGTCCCAAAGTGCCTCCATGGCTTGAAGACGCTCAATTTTGCTCATTTTCTTGATTTCTTGTATGTTCATTTTATTCCTCCCTCTACACCCAAACACAGCAAGCCAATCCCAGCAATCGATGTGTGGCTTACCTCGATCAAAACAAACCTTATCTTATTTCAAATATACTCGTATTTTCCATAATCTGTCCAGCAAAATACGCATTTGAGTACTTACTTCTGACCAGTACAGATTCGTCGGCTGAATAGCTAACGGTGCCCCTAAGCCGCGCGAGGAACGAGCGTCGGCTTGAGGGGTTGGTTCGGCAAATCGTCATGCATAAGCCAAGCGACGACCTTTGGGCTGGGGAATAGGGTCATTGAATTCTTTGGCTGTCTCGATCCATAGCTCCATTGCGGACTTGATGTTGGCTAATGCAGATTCATATGTATCCCCATGCGCCATGCACCCTTGAAGCTCTGGAACATCTGCAACATATGCTTCATCCTCATCGCTCCAGAAAATTATGATTTCATATTTACTTGTCATCACTTACCCCCAGCTTGTATTTTAATATGATATTTCTTACCTGTTTGATTTGATACGGTTTTGCTTTATTACCTTCCTTCTGTAAATTTGGCTTTTCCTTAACCCCGGCTTTACGGAAAATATGATGACTGCCTTTGATGCGCATCTCAAACCCCAAATGCTGAAGAAGATTAATCAGGTCAGAAAAAGCAATATTTGCATCACTTGTGCCGCTTAGCACCTGAAATATAAGTTTATCATATTTTCCCATCACTCAATCCTATCCGGTTTTTTCTCAGACTGCCAGAACATCTTGCCGAACGCCGAGCTCAGCCGTCGCTTTTAGCGGTCGGCTGGAGCGTATTGTTAGCAGCTTCTGTTTTTAATCGTTCCACAAGCCAAACCTTGATTATCGATTGGCGGGTTACACCAATTCGAGCCGCCTCACGATCAAGAGACTCTATAACCCAGGCAGGAAAATCCACATTAATGCGCCTTTGTTCCTGATTGGGTTTACGTAGAGTAGTAAGGTCTAAATCATCAATGATGTCTTCCTGGTTTTGGTCAAATTTTTTTTCGAAATCTTTAGCTTTCATAAAGTTCAACCTCTTTCTTACGAGAAGGCCTAACCGAGATCAGGCGAACACTCTCATTTCGATAGGTGATCACAGCTGACCAGTGTCTGGACAAGATGCGACCAATAATAAGAAACCTTGGTTCATCTTCGGATTTTGTTTCGATTTCGACAAGATCAGGGTCTTTCCATAGTTCCTGGGCTGAATAGAAGTCAATTCCATGCTTCTCTAGGTTGGATAAACTTTTCTCTTCGTCGGATTCGAATACAACCATGAGTAAATAATATACCTATTTTACTCATTTTGCAAGATAGTATTTTATGTCTATTTGTTGCAAGGTACGGCTCACCAGCCGCAAGGGCTAAACAGGAACGCTTAAATGCCATGATTCTTCAATAAATTACGATTTTCCAAGGCGGCACAGTCCTTGCGCGGTATGTGCAGCCGATTGTCAAGTGCTGATACTTGATCCTGAATGATCAATTTTTACTTCTGAAGCCCTTTTTTTCTTTTTTTGGGTCGGACCTGCATAAATTATTATATATCAAAATAAATTCCAATAAAGCCTGTTCTCAAAGCTTAGATCGGGCATTTGGCATTCAAAATTATAATTGTGAGCAGCGCTTGTTTCTTTCAAGGTAAAAGCATCTCCGGAGTTTTTATGAATATGCCTGTATTTTGCTTTTAT
>CAJXKR010000023.1 GCA_913055815.1 uncultured Desulfohalobiaceae bacterium
CGGGCGATGGCAACCCTTTGTTGTTCTCCTCCTGAAAGCTCTCCGCATTTTTCTTTTGCTACACTATACAGGTCCAATCCCCTTAAAACAGCATATATCCTTTTTTTGATCTCTTTTTGAGCACAACCCACCACTTGAAGAGGCAGAGCAACATTTTCGTATACAGTCCTGTTTTCCAATACCTTGAAATCTTGGAACACTACTCCGATATTTCTGCGTAATTTGGGTAAATATCTTTTTTTCAGGTTTTTCAAGTCGAACCCGGCAATATTTATACTGCCCATGTTGAGGGGAATTGCTCCGTGCAAGAGCCGTATCAATGTTGTCTTGCCCGCACCTGAATTTCCGGTTACAAAGACAAACTCCCCTTTTTTCACTGAGAAAGACAGGTTTTGCAAGGCCCATTCTTTTCCGAATGTGTAAGAGACATGTTTCGCTTCCAGCAAGTCCATCTCCTTTGAGTTTTTTTTAGTTTCTTGCTACAGCCTGTATTTTCCTTTCCGCAAAATCATAAGCTTGTTTAAAGCCGGCACCATAATTGATTTTCCCTGAGTAATAGTACACGCAAAAGTCTTTCTGTATTTAAACAAGGGGGATCGACTATGTCTGTTTAATCTATGTTTCACGTGAAACAGTGGGGTCGTTTATTCCGAGTTGTTGTAGGATGTTGTTCAACTCGCTTTCTGAATTGTATACAAATGAAATCCTCCCCTTTTGTTTTTCACCCCTGATTTGGACATTGGCTTGGTAATGGGTGGCTATTTTTTCTTTCAGGCGATTCTTCACAGGCTCGAATTCGCTTGATTCCTGTTTCTTATCCTGGGATTTTTCGGAATCAATATGTCCGGGGAGCTTACCATATTGCTTCCAATAAGAAACAATCTTCTCCAACTCTCTTACTGTCATGGATCTTGTTAAAAGGATTTCCAATATTTTAAGCCTGGCCTCGGTATCTTCTATCCCTAAAATCGTTCTGGCCTGACCCGAGCCAATGAAACCGTTTCTCAAGGCCTCTTTTGTGTCCTGGTCCAATTGTAGCAATCTCAGGCTGTTTGCAATGCTGGATCTGCTCCTTCCTAGCTTGTGCGATATATCCTCTTGCGATAAATGGCATTTACCGTATAAATGGTATAAAGCTTCCGCCTCTTCAACAGGATTCAGATCTTCCCGTTGTAAATTTTCTATTAGTCCAAATATCAATGTATCTGTATCTGACAAGTCAGTTATCAAAGCGGGGATTTTTTGGTAATTGCACTTTTTACAGGCGCGCCATCTCCTTTCTCCGGCGATGATCTGGTAATTAAGGACATTATCCTGATTTTTCCTTACCAATATAGGCTGCAATAATCCCTGGTCTTGTATGGACCTGGTCAAGTCCTCCAGGTCGGAATCATCAATATTTTTCCTTGGTTGCATTGGATTTGGCTCAATCTGATCAATTGGTATCTGAAGATATTCATCCTCTTTTGACTGATCTGGTGTTGATTCACTGGACTGATTAAAAAGGGCATCCAATCCCTTTCCTAAACCCCGTGTCTTTGAATTCATATTTTCTCCTTGTTTTAGGGAGTATCTTTGCATAAGTTTGCAATCAAATTTATAAGCGATTTATTTATCCAATGTCAACATGAATATGATTTTGTTTCACATGAAACAAAATCATATTCATGTGTTGGTGAAAAGTGCTATTAACGTTGTCAGTTTTTTTGCCGGCAATTCAAGTCTTAGCGCCTAATATGGAGCTACTGTGAAAATCTCTTTTTCATAAGTCATTACTGTGAAAGAACCGCACACCGGACTCTGTTCCGGGTCGGGAATCTAGAATCGTAGGTGTTTTGCTGAAAAAGTTGACTAAAAAGGATTTTACAAGGATAATAATTTTAAAAAACATCGAACAAGGAGTTTACAAATGCATAACAAGAATCACGTGCAGGATATTTATGATAAGCAAGGTGAATTGCTGGGGATCTATTTGAGCAAGGATGTGTGGGAAATGGCTGGTGATAGGTTGAAGCCCATATTGGAGCAAGCCCTGCAAGATTTGCAAGGGCCAAAGAAAGGAAAGGATGTAAAAGAACCGCTTGAAGATTGGGAACTATTGAAAAAGCATTGGGATTTTAAATACGAACTCACAAGTTACGTATATTGTGAAAATTGCGGTAATACCAGCTATGATTGGGAAAGCGACGATCCCAGGAAGTTCAAGTTGTCAGCAGCTAATCTGGGGGGCTTGGTAGCTTTTCGATGCCTGTCTTGCGGAGCCAAAGTGATCAAAAGGCATTTCAAGGATTATATAAAGGTTGAGGTGGATCCTCCCAAGTAATCTCGTCTAATAGAGGATTAACAACGTCCAGCTTCAGGGAGATTTTAAGCCTGGCCTGGCGAACCACTTTTTCTCTCCCAATCTCAATAAGAGGGCTGGACTTGTATTTGCAAGCCGAGCAAGTCGCACAGTGGACAACCCGGCTGTGGCTTAAACAGATCCAAGTTATCCCAGAAGCGCATTATAAGAATTTCGCAGAAGGATTCCTGAACAGGAAGAAAAAGGATTACGGAAATGTTGGAAAATAAATGCGTCAATTTTGGGATGTATGGCTGCGAAATTTTGCTAAAGCAGAAAAATATCCGATGATGTAAAAAATCATGTAAGCGATATGAGTTCCTTGCCCAGATCCAAGTAGGCTTGAGACCCTTTGGATTTGTAATCGTAACACAAGACAGGTTTCCCGTGGCTAGGCGCTTCTGATAGCCGGACATTGCGTGTGATGATGCTTTTGAATACTTTGTCCTGAAAATAATTCCGTACCTCTTTTTCCACCTGGAACGATAATTTGTTCCTTTTGTCAAACATGGTAAGTACTACACCTAACAGGTTCAACTCGGTATTCAATCTTTTCTTGACCAATTCGTAGGTGTTCATCAGTTGGGCAATACCTTCCATGGCATAGTATTCACATTGCAGTGGTATCAAGAGGTCGGAAGCAGCACAGAGAGCGTTTATAGTGATGAGTCCCAGGGATGGTGGACAGTCCAAAAATATGAAGTCATAGTCGAGATCAATGTTGTTTAGGGCCTCTTTCAAATAGAATTCCCTGCCTATCTTATCTACCAATTCCAGATCCGCTCCAACTAAATCCGCAACAGATGGCAATATGTGCAAATAATTTATAGCTGTTTGATACATCATGTTTTGAATCTTTTGGGGTTCAAACAGGGCTTTGTAAATATTGCCACCTGTTTTGTCGGGTCGTATATTCAGTCCACTTGTAGCATTGGCTTGGGGGTCGCAGTCCACTATCAGTATGTTTTTTTCCATTGCAGCTAGGGAGGCCGCAAGGTTAATAGTAGTTGTGGTCTTACCAACCCCACCCTTTTGATTTGCAATGGCGATAATTCTTTTCATAAATTTTTGCTACTTAAAATAAATATTCAATGATCAGGCTTTGAACGTGCGGTGACAATAGTTCATGGAATCTTCCAGTGAATCGATCAGGGGAAACATGTCCTGGATGTTTTCATTCTTCACGGTTTGTAACAGTTCGTTGGCAAGATGCATAAAGTCATCTGCTTCAAAAGCCCATTCCTCGTCTGCATAATTTTGCATTTGAGAACACAACCTTACAAATTGCTTGACATCGGATAATTCAGGTTGATCTCCTTCAGCCGAGGCGTTCTTGATCTTGGTGAATAGCTGGTCCAATTCCTGTTTTAAAGAAGCAAAATTCATTAATATCGTCCTCCAAAAAAACTGGGTTTGTGTTCAAGAACCTTGATTTATAAGAGTCCTTATAATTTATCTTTGAAATGTTGGCAATGATAAATCTTATCTTTGTAATTCTATAAATAGATTGTCATAATTAATAAGTTTAAGTCCCGGTGGCTTGGTTGCAGTTTCTTTTTAATACGCAGTATAAACAGTTTAGGGATTCGAGTTAACGATCAACTTGTAATGTGTTCTCAGTTAGAAAACTGGTTTTGATTTTCTCAAACAATTGTTGTTGAAGATTTTGATGTTTAAAAGGCTTTGAAAATTTACTTATGCTTTGGGATTTTGTCTAGAATTATTTTTTTGTTTCAGATAAATCTTATGGATCGCAAAATATAGTAATAAATGTTCCTGCCATATATTTGGAAAACTCCTTTATAAATATTTTATAGCTTTTGTAGAGAATGCCTTGTTTCGATAAAACAGGGAATTCCTAAGCAGGACAGCTAATTGTCAAATTCTTCAAGGCATGCCATACTTTTCTTTTGGCCTCGCGATTGTCAGGGAGCATATCGTTGGGACCGGGTAAGGACAATACATTCATGTTGTCTGTGGTGGTGAACTGGGATACCTGAAAGGACCTTTCAGGAAATAACGCACTGAAAACTGTTTTTCCAAAGCATATTAAATATACTGGTTGCAATTTTTTTACCCCTTCCCAGAAACTATCAGCATCAAGAGTAAATTCAGTATAGTTTATATAGGTAGCTGGCCAGAAAACTACTTTTTCTTCAGGCCATTTCAAGGAACTTATTATATTTTTGAACAAATGCATTCTTTTTGCACTCTTCTCGGAGGAATATTGCAGATCATAGGATAGTTCCCAATATGTAAAAAAACAATAAATGGGGGGCTTGGTGTCCTGAAAGATGCTTTGCCAAGGTTCTGGAAACAGCCTAGGGGATGAATTGCCACTTGTTCCGGATGTAAAATCTTGCTGGGTACTGGATTCGCTTTGCAGTAAATAGCGGAATCCGGAATTAAGTATCGAGCGATGATATTGATTTAGTTTTAGATCTTTAATGTCCAATCCCATATTTTCCAGGCAATATCTGCTTTGTTTAAGGTTGGAAGTTGTTGATGATTTGATTTGTCATCCAGTAGATTAACTTCATTGTTGTCACTGCCGAATCCGGTTCCGGATTGGTTGATCTTGTTGGATACGATCAAATTTAAATTCTTTTTATGCAGTTTGGACTTCATTTCCGGAAAAAGGTCATCATCGGTCTCAGCTGCAAATCCGACTAATTTTTGGGAATTTGTTTTGCGTTCACCTAAAGTTTGCAGTATATCGGGATTGGCGGTGAAATTCAAATTCAAGTGATCGGGGTTTTCTTGCATCTTCTCTTGTTTTTTGAACTTTGTTTCAGATACGGATTCAGGACGAAAATCGGAAACAGCGGCACAAAGGCAAGCAATATCGGTGTTTGGCCAGAGTTCCAGGGTCTTATCAAACATCTGGCGGGCGGAAGTGACATCATAGGATGTTATATCGCCGGGAAGCCAAGCTTTATTGGGGCCACATATACAGTGCACGTTTGCACCTCTTAACCATGCAGCAATTGCCAAAGCAGCCCCCATTTTTCCGCTGGAGGGATTTGACCAGAAACGTGCTGGGTCCCAGTATTCACGGGTTGCTCCGAGTGTAATTAAAACATTTTGGTCCTTCATGTCCTTGTTGCAAATTGCATTGAGCGTATTGAAAACGATTTCAGGAATCGAAGTCAGCCTGCCCTCTCCGGTATGACCGCAGGCTACCTCACCGGATTTGGGACCCAATACCATGTTTCCTCTTTGGGTTAACTTCTGTATGTTTTCCTGAGTTGGTTGAGCTGACCATAAATTGGGATTCATAGCAGGTGCAAGCAAAAGCGGGCCGTTAAATGCTAGTGCCTGACAAGTAAGCATATCGTCAGCCAAACCGTAAGCCAGTTTGGCAATGTTATTAGCTGTTGAAGGTGCTATCAAAAATGCCTGGGCTGTTTCGCTGGGTTCCAGGTGGGCAAACGCGTTATTCTGGGGAGAAAACATCTCTCCATATACAGGCGTTATTCCCAGTGCCTCAAAAGATAGAGGTGTGACGAAATTGCGGGCTGCTGAGGTTAAGGTGACACTTACTTGTATACCGAAATCCATCAACTCCCTGCATATCTGAAGTGATTTGAACGCGGCTATACTTCCGGTGATACCCAAATGTACGTGTTGGTTGTAGAATCGGGAAAATTGTAAATATTCGTACTCCATTTCTTGACCTTTTGATTGGTTACTTGACGGTTCAGAGTTATGCCGTGTAAAAAAATAAAAACGCTTGCAATTTCAAACTGGATTTTAGATCCAAGCTCAGACATTTTGAGAACTTGCTTTGTTTAGAAGTCTTGCCTATAAAAATATGTATTGGAAGGTGAACAACCAGAAATAGGTCAAATAAGACCGAGTAACGATTCCCAAGCTGTAGATATCTTTTGTATAAGTATATTAAATGTTATTCTTTTTGTGTTTGGATAATTAGTGCATAAAAACCCTATTCAAGAGTGAAGTAATGTCATTGAAAGAAAACCAGGACTTGGATTTATATAGTTACGAATTTGATTTGCCGGAAAATTTAATCGCACAGTATCCAAGAACCGAAAGATCTTCTTCAAGACTAATGCTGTTGGATAGAAATAACCAACAGTGCGTTGATAAAAATTTTGGGGATATTGTGCACCTATTACCGGAAAACTCACTCTTGGTTATGAATTCCAGCAAGGTTTTTCCAGCAAGAGTTAAGGGGTATAAAGCGAATACAAAAGGTGCGGTAGAGTTCTTACTGCTTACTCCCCTTCCCTTGTTGGATGTTAAAATTTACAACAATAATTGGTGTTACGCAAATATAAAAGGACTAATTAAGCCTGCCAAAAAAATCAAACAATATCAATGGATAAATTTTTCCGAAAAACTAAGATTGCAAGTTTTGCAAAAAAAGGATTTTGGGCAGGTGAACGCCAATCTTTTTTGGAAGGGAAATTTGTTATCCCTTTTGAAGGAATTGGGTTCTATGCCGCTACCTCCTTACATAAAAAGGGAGGAAGCACAGGAGGACAGAGAAAGATACCAGACTGTGTTTGCCAATGAAGATGATGCGGGTTCGGTTGCTGCTCCAACTGCTGGACTCCATTTCACCGAGGACGTATTTTCCGGGTTGCGGGAAAGAAATATCGATTTCGCTGAAATATCTCTTTATATAGGATATGATACGTTCACACCGATTAGGACCAGGGATATAAGAGACCATCAGATGCACGCGGAATATTTTGAAATTCCGGAATCAGCTGCGGAAAAGATTAATCGGGCCAAGCAAAAAAAAATACCCATAGTGGCCGTAGGTACTACTACGGTTCGTGCACTGGAAGGAGCTTTTAGTATCAAGAAAGCGATCTCACCATTTAAAGGGTGGACTGATATTTTTATCTATCCCGGATTTAGATTTCAGGTGGTGGATCATATTTTGACCAATTTCCATCTGCCCAAATCATCGCTTTTGATAATGATGTCCGCTTTTGCAGGACGGAAAAATATGTTAGGAGCTTATGAAACTGCGGTTAAAAGGGGTTATAGGTTTTTTTCCTATGGTGATGCAATGCTGGTATTGTGATTTAAAAAAATAAGGATTTAACACTATTGGGAAAGTTTTATGTTAAGCTTCTGAGATGATTGGGATCTGTTTAAGCCGCGGTCGGGTTGTACAAAGTGGACTACCCGGCAAGGATTAAAGTTCGCTGTAGTGTTAAGATCCAAGCTGGAAGGATAATATATGCAAGAGATTGAAAAAATAACGAAATTGTTTGGTGTAGTCGGATATCCCCTCGGACATTCCTTGAGTCCGCTTTTGCATAATTGGGGTTTTTATAAGTGCGATTTGCAGCATACCTACTTTAAATGGCAAATACCACATAGTGATTTGGGTGCTTTTATAGTTAGCATGTATACCTTGCCGATTCACGGGGCTAGCGTGACCATACCCTATAAAAGGACCGTAATACCGTATTTGGATGACATTACTCAGGAAGCAAGAGATATCGGTGCAGTTAATACTCTGTACTGGGAGAACAACGAATTATACGGAGAAAATACTGATTGGCAGGGATTTTTGCAGCCTTTAATAAATATGGGAATTGAAGCCCAAAGCGCCTTGATCCTGGGAGCAGGCGGAGCGGCCTTATCGAGTATAGTTGGCTTGCAAAAACTTGGAGTCTCGGAGATATTCGTCGCTGCGAGAAAGAGGCATATCTTGCACGATCTGGAAGCCAGGTTTGGGATTAAACCTGTGGATTGGGAAAACAAGGAACTATACGAGGCTGACCTGCTGGTAAATACGACTCCGTTCGGGATGGCGGGTGGAGAATATCAGTCCCTGTCTCCGTTTGATGGTTCTTTAAAAGGTTTTAACCATGTATACGATTTGGTATATAATCCACTGCAAACTAAATTGATCCAACAAGCAACAACTGAACACGATTGTACAGTTATAAGCGGTTTGCATATGTTCATATACCAAGCACTGAGACAGTTTCAAACTTGGACGGGTTGCGTTTTTCCTATTGAGGAAGCGGAGGCTAAACTGAAACAGTGCTTATAAAAAGTCTTGCTTATCTTAGATAAATATCCAGTTTGTCCCCAGGGTGGATCAATTCTTCCTTGGATATGTTGTTCCAGGTTAATAGCTTGGAATGATTTACTCCAAATTTTCTTGCTATATGCCAAAGGTTGTCGCCTTTCTTGACCACGTATTTTATAATATTTGAATGGGCGGATTTTGCCTTTTGTTGAGTTGAACGGGTCTGTTTATTGGACATGTCAGGAATATACAATCCCTTCCCTTCCCTCAACACGCTATGGGAAAGCCCGTTTGCTTGCTTCAAGCTCCTGATACTTACGCCGAATCTTTTGGAAAGCTTCCAAAGACTGTCACCTTTTTTGACTTTATAGTTTGCCCTTTTTTCAGCAAGCTGCCTTTTCTTGTTACGAGATGCGTCAATGGGAATCACCAGTTCCTGATTTATTTGCAAGGGATCGGAGTCCCGACTAATATTGTTGGCCTCTCGGAGATTTTCAACATCCTTATCAAATTTCTTGGCAATTGACCATAGGCTGTCACCTTTTTGGACACGGTATTTTCTGTTGTACTTGTGTTTTGAATCGCGTTGATCAGCATTTGCTACCTGGGCTGCCGAGGCCGGAATCAAGATGGATTGTCCCGGATGTAGAATATCAGTGTTTTTATTATTTATATTTTTCAAAATCTTAACCGGTACCTGGAACTTTCGGGATAACTTCCACCAGGAATCTCCCCTTCTTATTTTGTAGCGATTGTAATCTGCATAAGGAGAGGAGGAGGGCTTTTTGAGAAAACTTTTGGCTTGTTTGTTTAATTTTTCCGGAAGATAGACCTGCATTTTCTTGTTTGGAGGGCTCATCCTTCTGTTGTAAAACGGATTTCTGTTCCTGAACGTAGACCAGTCCCAACCCAGGGATTTGGCAAAGGCAAATAAATCAGTTCCGCCGTCTATTTGCAATTTGTTTGGGGTTTCAGGACCTTGCCAATTGATCGGGTCGAAGTCCAATTGTTCCAGGTTCTTGATAATCTTTAAAATAGCCATGAATTTGGGTACATACATGCGCGTCTCATCATAGAGCAAGCTCCTGGAATTACACAATTGAAAGTAAGTGCTTTTGTTGCTTTTATCTAGTGCTTTTTCGATGTGATATTCACCGGTGTTGTAGGCAGCCAAAACCAAGTACCAGTCCTGGAATTTACTATAAAGCCTTTTTAAATGATTAGCGGCAGCTATTGTGGATTTATAGGGATCCCTTCTTTCATCTATCCACCAGTTAACATCCAGACCGCAATTTTTAGCAGTGCCGGGTATGAATTGCCACATGCCAGCTGCCCCGGCATTGGAATAAGCCCAGGGATTAAAGCCGCTTTCGGCAAAGGGAAGGAAAATTAGATCCACTGGTAGGCCCTTGGATTCAAAAATCTTTTTTACATAGGGCAAATAGGGTTCAGACCTGTTTAACCAGCGTTGGAAGGTTTTATGTTTCTTTTGGGTATAATAATGAAAGTATTTTTGCATCGCCTCAGTTTCGCGCAGTGTTAATTCAAATTCCAGATCGGCAATGATATTGTCGCTTTGGGTCTTGTTGGCAGAACTTACCCTAGTAGAATTGGCTATATTGGAGACTTCATCAGTTGAATTATCTGTATCCGGAAAAATGTTAACTTCCTTTTCCAATTCTTGTATAAACTTATCGTGATAAACATTTATACCGGTGAAATATCTTTTATCAAGCGGTACACTAGCGTTTGATACATTTCTGTCTTTGTTCCCGTCTTTTCTTTTTTTGGATGGACTTGTGCTTGGAATATAACTATGATAACTGCTACAGGCGGAGATAAAGAAGACAGTTGCCAGGGACAATGTGATTACTAACTTTTTGTTCATAATGCTCTACATCGAAAAAATTTTTAAAACAGTTGGATTTTTATAATGGAAAACGACAATTTCTATATTGCTGGAATAAATGCTGTTCTGGAGTATCTGTATACTGCACCTGAAAAGGTGGATATCGTATATATCATGGATAAAATGAGAAAGAACAAGTCTACACTGATAAATAATTGTAAAGAAAAAAATGTCAAGTATCAATTTGTACCGGAAAAAAAGTTGTCTCAATATACAGATCTAAAACATCAAGGGGTTGTTGCGCGTATTTTTTCACCTGGATTTTTGGATGAAGATGATTTGTTCTCAAAATTGCAATTATCTGCATTGCCACTTATATTGGCTTTCGATCAAATTCAGGATGCGGGTAATGTCGGAACTTTGGCGCGTACACTCTATTCCCTGGGAGGCACGGGTTTAGTAATTACCAAGGATAGATCCGCATTTATGGGGGATCGCGTTTTCAAGACATCCGCAGGTGCTATAAGCCACGTGCCGATCACAAGAGTTACTAACATGGCCAGATTTTTAAGGCAATGTCAAGAAAAGGAATTAAATATATATTATACTGCTAATGACCGGAACTCCAAGGATTTATACCAGTCAGACCTGGAATTGCCAGCGATTCTGGTCCTGGGAAATGAAAACAAGGGCGTGCGTCCCGGAGTGGCAAAAGAAGGCCATCTCGGCCTAAGAATCCCACAGCAGGACAACTTTGATTCCCTGAACGTAGCCCAGGCAGGGGCTATCATTGTGGGGGAGTTGTTAAGGCAATACAGTTTTAAAGCCAAACAGGATGAAGAAAGTTTGGGCTAATGTGTTTTATCCAGGCCTGATTGGGTCGATCCCCGGAATATTGAATGGTAATGAGACTGTTCCGGTGGTAAAATTTGTTAGCAAGAAGGCCTAAGAAAATTTATCCAATAATATTCGGGATATCCTTTATTAATTCCGCCGTGTAGGTAGTCATCTTGTCCATCATCCAGGGAAAGGCAAAAAGTACCGCTATAAAAATGGACAGGATCTTGGGGACAAAAGTCAATGTCATTTCCTGGATCTGGGTCGCCGCCTGGATAATGCTTATTATAACACCCACAATCAACCCGACTCCAAGCATGGGTAGTGACATCAAGAGCGTCATTTCAATGGATTTTCGTGCAAAACCAACAATAAATTCTGGGGACATATCAACCTCTCTTGTAAAAGTTCAAGTAATCAGGTGCCGAAACTTTTCACCAGCGACCCCACCAACAGATTCCAGCCATCTGTCATGACGAACAAAAGCAATTTAAAAGGCAGGGAAATCATGATCGGCGGAAGCATCATCATACCCATGGACAAGAGGACGCTTGCGACCACCATATCTATTATCAGAAAAGGAATATAAATCAAGAATCCGATTTCAAAACCGGTTTTGAGCTCACTTATCATGTAAGCTGGTATCAGGGTCAAAGTGGATACGTCTTGCTTCTTTTCAGGTCTTTCGATTTCAGAAACCGAATAAAAGACAGACAAGGACTTTTCTCGGGTGTTCTTGAACAAGAACTTTCTCAGGGGTTGTTCAGCACGCTTTAAGGCCTTTTTGTATCCGATTTTTTCCTGCAGATAGGGTTGAAGGGCATTCTGGTTTATCTTTTTGCCAACTGGCATCATTATCACAAAAGTCATAAAAATGGCTAAACTGACTAGAATCTGATTGGGAGGCATCTGTCTAGTACCCATAGCCTGCCTTAAAAAGGAGAAAACAATTATTATTCTAGTAAATGAAGTCACCGTCAAAATTATGGCAGGAGCGACGGATAAGACTGTCAATAAAAAAAGTATTTCCAGTAAAGTTGACACCTGGCCGGGATCGGATTGACCGGTTGCCAGATCCAGGGAAAGGGTGGGAAGTGTGGGATTGGGAGCTGTATTAGCAGTGGTGGACACAAGCACTATAAGACTAGCTAGTGTCAGGGGGAGAAGACATTTTTGAGCTAAGTTCCTTGGAAAATTCTTTTGATTCTTGATTTTCATGGTCCGCTTCCGTTTCAGATATTAGTTCTATATTGGAGTCGGTTACTCCTAGTAATAATATCCTATTCAAAAAGCGGACCAAGATTAATTTCTTTTTTGGGCCCAGGCTTAACTGCCCCACTATTTTCAACTGGTATTGCTGGGAAAATGGAAGTCCGGTTTTGGGACCAAATTTTTTTAAAAAATAGAGTACCAAAAATAAAACGGCCAGTAGGAGAAAGAGTACTCCAGCTACTTTTAAACCAGCTATTCCGAAATCAAAGGAGCTATCCATGTCATTAACCCAGCTGTTTAACCCTTTCCATGGGACTTATAATATCTGTCAAACGCACACCGAACTTTTCGTTTATAACCACTGCTTCACCTCTGGCTACCAGTTTCCCATTCACCAGGATTTCTAGGGGCTCTCCGGCAAGTTTGTCCAATTCTATCACCGACCCCTGTCCCAGCTGCAGCAGGTCGTTGATAAGCAGTTTGCTTCTGCCAAGCTCTGCTGCAACATTCAAAGGGATGTCCATAATGAATTCCAAATCCCTCTTGTCGGCTCCACTGTCTTTTTTTTGCTGCTTTTCCTGGGAAATATCCTTGAAGTCAAAATCTTGAGCCCCGGCAGAGGCCTTGTTGGATTCCTTTTCAGAGGAGATTTTTTGTTCCTCTTCGTTAGCCAGTGCTTTTGCCCACTCTTCGGCCAGATCGTCCTGGGACTGTCCACCAGTAGAGGATTGATCGGTTCCGGAGCTTTCCCCTTCCTGTTCAGCCAAAGCATTTTCCCATTCTTTGGCAAGTTCGTCCTGATCTGTCGAATTGTTGTCTTTTTCAGATGCCATATAACACACCTCTTTAAAGTAAGATAAGCTTACTAATTTTTTTGGATTCAAACATATGCGATATTGCTTATCGCTTGCATCGGTTTGAATTTCTGTATATCTGCTATTTACTGATCATTTTGGGATTCGCTTTTACTGTGTTCGTCTTCCCTGGTAACCAGGATGGCCTTGTTGCCTCTGTATTGGCCTGGTTTTCCGTAAAATTTGGGAATTCCTTCTATTTTTGCGACCAACTCGTCTTCAGTTGTAGTATCCAGGATTACAATATCCCCAACACTTAGATCTGTTAATTGTTTGGCAGTCAGTTCGGTCTCACCCAACTTTACAACTGCCTCCAAAGGAGTATCCATCAATCTTTCTTTTAATCTTCCCAACCAGGCCTGATCTATTTCCAGCCTCTCGGACTGGTAGGAGGCATACAATTTGGAACGTATGGGTTCAATTGTTGCGTAGGGAAGGGCTATCTGCAAATTGCCTATCGCATTTTCCAGTTCCACTTCAAAGGATACAACCACGCACACATCGCTGGGTGGTATAATGGAAGCAAATTGGGGATTTATTTCCGAACGCTGAAATTCTATTTGCAAGTCATGCACGGGTTTCCAGGCTTCTTCGTAATCGCTCAGGGCGTTTAATACCACCTTTTTGATTATGGTTTGTTCTATAGGAGTAAAATCCCTGCCCTCGATCTTGGGTTGCGTACCTGCTCCTCCGAAAAAGTTTTCCACGAAAGCGAAAACCAGTCTGGTATCAATTATGAGCAAAGCATTTCCCCTCAGGGGGTTCATCTTAAAGAGATTAATACTGGTAGGTACAGGGAGCGATCTCATAAATTCGCCGAATTTGGTCATATCAACGGAAGTGGGATTTACATCCAGTCTTTTTCTGAGCAATGTAGCAAGATTGCTGGAGACCTGTCTGGCAAACCGGTCATTTATTATTTCCAGAACCGGCATGCGGCCACGAATAATCCTGTCCTGATTGGCGAGGTCAAAAGACACTACCCCGCTTTCTTCTTCCTCCTCGACTTCTTCTGCTTCGGCTTCGCCCTCATCTCCCTGTAAGCCTTTTAAAAGTGCATCTACTTCGTCTTGATTCAATATCTTGTTCATAATTAAAAGCCCTGGATTATACTAAAGCTTTTTATCTTTATATAATTATAAATTTTTCTATGCAAAATTCAAGCCCTATTCAGAAATCTTATTGAATAACAAATTCTGTAAAAAATACCCGATTTATTACTGGTTCTTGCAAGATTTGGTTGATGCGCTTGACTATCTGTTTTTTCAATCTAATCTTTTTGTCCATGCTGGATAAATCCTTGAAGGACTTACTGGAAAGCAACATGATTACAGAATCCTTGATCTTGGGCATATTATCCTTGACCATGGTTTTGGCTTTATCTCCCTGCACTTCCAGTTTGGCAGTCATTTTCAAGTATCTTTTCCCCAGTGGGTCGGCAAGGTTCACCAGAATAGTTGGTAATGATACCATACTGGTATTTTGCTTTGTTTTGTCGGGCTGATCCTTTTTTGTAGCGTTGGTGGCATTTTCAGATCCTGGATAAAAATAGGTGTATCCGAAATAGGCACCGATACCCAACAAAAGGATAGCAAATATAAGCACAAGCAATTTCAGGCTCAGTTTTTTTCCAGACTTAGCGCTTTCTTGTTCAGCTTCCTGATCTGTATTCTTTTCCTTGGCCAAAGTAGTTCTCCTTTATAAACAGTTTTAAAACTAATTGTTTGTAACTGGGCATTTAAATGTTATTTATTGAAAGCTTAAAGGCAAAACAACAGTAAAATCAAAGTGTTAAAAATTAAATTTGCAGCAATGGCTTGACTTTTAAAAAGCTTTATAAATCCAGGAAGTTATGCAAGGATTTTTATTTGTCCAGTTTGTAACTTGACAGTCAAAAATTTAACCTAAGACCCTGAAATTATTTGTTTTATGTTGCCATTAAATCTACTTAACCCCTTGTGAGATAACGTGTTGTTTTGACTTCAAAACTTCGAACTTCGAATGTAGAACTCTTTAGATCATAAGTATGTTTTTGTATGTGGCTTTGTTTTCAACAATATCTCCACCCTCCTATTCAGTTTTCTTCCCTCGGCGCTGTCGTTGGCGGCTAGGGGCCTGTTGGGTCCGTATCCTGAAATTGAAAGTCGTCCAGGGGATACATCCTTGCTCAAAAAATATTTTAACACTGACAAAGCCCTGTTGGCCGATAGTTTAAGGTTGCTAATCTCGGCTGCTTGAGTATTGCTAGTGTGTCCGGAGACATTGACCGGAGCTGAAATCGTATTAATCAGCTTGGATATTTGTGCCAACACGGACTTGGTGTCCCGGTTTAAGCCTGAAGACCCGGGTGCAAACAATATGTTGTCAGAAAGGACAATTGCAACACCTTCAGGTCTTCGCAAGATTTTTATATTTTCTTTGAACTTATTACGATTAACACTTGAAGGCAAGGTTTGATCCGGAAAAAGCAGATCCTTGATTTGATCTTTTTTTTGCAACATTTCCCAGGGTTTTGTTAATTCCTCCTTGACCATGGTTATCCTTGTAGGTACTTCTCCGGATTTTGTGGATTTTAAAAAGGCCACCTTAGCAGAGAAATTGGTAAAGGAAGTAGTGATTATTTTTTTGTCCAAAGTTGACATGGTCAGCAACAAGACAAAAAAGGTCAATAGTAGAGTCATCATGTCAGAGAAAGTGACCAGCCAAGCCCCGCTATTGGCTCCAGAAGATTTGGATTTGCCTTTTTTTCTTGCCATAATGGATTATCTAGGCTCAAAAATCCGATCTGTCGGATAGATATACTGAGCCTGTACAGTTTTTTGGAATCTATTGATTGTTATTTTGATCGACATTATCAAATTCGAAATCGAAATCGCGGAACTTATAAGTATCTTTTGTGGATTCCTGCCCTGCATACTCTTTTAGTTTGTTCGGGATATGGTCTATATAGTTTCTCTTGTCCAAAATGATATCCACTCTTCTGTTTTTCTTCCTGCCCTCTTTATTGTTGTTCGAGTATCTGGGATTGTATTTGCCGAATGCCTCCTGCTTGAGTTTATTGCTGTCCACACCCTGATTCAAGAGATATTTGTACACTGACAGAATCCTGTTCAGGGATATGTTCCAGGAAGCATGCAAGTCTTGTTCTGGTATGGTGGAAAAAAGATTTTGTCTGTCTTCATCTTCAAGGATCGAACTATGCCCCGATAATAGTACCGGATAACTGAGTTCGTTTAGAAAGGGAGCAATCTTGGTGAGGAGTTCTTTTCCTTCCGGATTCAAATCGGTTTCTCCGGGAGAAAAGAGTACATCGGAATGAATACTGAGTATCTGAACGAACTTGTTGGATAAAAATTCCAAGTCTTTATTTTCGTCTTCCCACAGCTTCTTTTTCAAGGGAGCCAGGTCCTTGGTCTTTTGATCTGTCATTGGGCCGGGTTCCATCATCCTTTGGGTAGATTCTTTCCCCAACACGCTCATGGTTTGCTTTCCCATGCCAAAGGTTTCTTGAATCGACCCCAGTGCAAGATATTCCTTCCTCTCGTCCTGCAAAGTAGCCATGCTGAGCAGGAGTACGAAAAACGTAAGCAGCAGGGTCATGATATCTGAAAAAGTGACCAGCCATGCAGGAGTTCCTGATCCCTCATCCTTTTTCTTTTTGGATCTCTTATCTGAGCCGGCC
The DNA here is from genome assembly GCA_913055815.1 of uncultured Desulfohalobiaceae bacterium. Taxonomy (GTDB): domain Bacteria; phylum Desulfobacterota; class Desulfovibrionia; order Desulfovibrionales; family Desulfothermaceae; genus CAJXKR01. The sequence continues at coordinate 16,798 of CAJXKR010000023.1, forward strand.
ATAGATACCCATGCCTTTGATAAAATATACCTTAAACATTAACAGGTTTACCGGGTAATATTTCCGGTTAATAAATTTGAAATATGTAATTATGTTAATCAAAATTAATGATTACTGTACTTTTAGCCCGTTGTGCATGTCTGAAAATATGGTCTGTTATCAAGCGGATTCCTTCCTGCTCTTAGGTGGCAGATAACTGTTTAGTTTTTCTTCGATTATTCTGGGGTTTTCACCTTTGGAAATTGAGAGTATACCTTCCAACATGATCTCCTTTGCAAGTATTTCCTCCTTGCTTCGGTTCTTTAATTTTCCCCCCAGGGGATTAAAGACAAGGTTTCCGAGCAGGGCCCCGTATAGAGTCGTGATTAATGCCACTGCCATAGCGGGACCAATTGTGCTGGGATCTTCCATGGAATTCAACATTTGGATTAGACCGATCACAGTACCTATCATCCCCATTGCCGGTGCTACTGCTCCCATGGTGTCCAAGATTTCAGCCCCATAAGAGTGCCTGTCTTCTACGTAACTTATATCGTTTTCCAGTATTTCTTTAATGGTTTCGGGTTCCAAACCGTCCACGGTAAGTTGCAGTCCCTTGCGCAAAAAGGGATCGTCAACCTCCTTTAATGCGGGTTCCAGGGAGAGAATACCCTCTCTTCTGGCCTTGTTGGCAAACTCCAGAAATTTGTCAATGATTGTAGAAGGTTCATCGGTTTTGGGAAACAAGGTGTTTTTCAATATTCCAATCAGGCCCAGGACTTTCTTTAACGGGTAATATACTAGTGTAGCTCCAATAGTACCGCCCAATACAATTAGTGCCGCAACTGGCGACAAGTAAACCATCAAGGATCCGCCCATCACCATCGCTGCTGTGACCAGGCCAAAGGATAGGAGTATTCCGATTATCGTTGCTAAATCCATAAATGTTTCTCACTAAAGCGGCTTGGATGTCTCAGGATGCTTATATGTAATCTATACAGTATTGAGAAGTTGTTATTTCCGTATCCAGAAATTTGGAATTTTCGATACTGATTGTACGAATTGGAACTGATTATTATATCGGACAAAATAAATAATTGTTAAATCCAACAGGAATACGAGATATTACTCTCTGTGTCCAAAGATATTGCTCCCTATGCGCACCAAAGTGGCACCTTCGTAAATGGCCTGCGGGAAATCTCCGCTCATCCCCATGGAAAGATGTGGCAGCTTAATCTGCATTCTTTTTTCAGTCTCTTCCTTCAAGGACCGCAATGCTGCGAAATAAGGCCTCGCCGCCTCTCCCTGGTCAAAGACTGGGGGCATGCACATTAGTCCCTGAATAGTGAGATTGCTGCAGTATTCAAGGATGTGTTCCACCAGCCCTTGTAGTTGCTCCGGGGTAACTCCGGCCTTTTGCGGCTCCTCGGATATATTGACTTGCAGCAGTATGGACTGTTGAAAGTCCGGGGAATAAACCCTGGATTGTAGAGAATCAGCCAGTTTTATGCGATCTACTGTATGTATGAGATCAAAATTCCCGACCACATGTTTTGCCTTTTTACTTTGCAATGGCCCGATCAAGTGCCATCTGATGCTGGGATCCCTCAGTATCTCCTGTTTTTCCAGTGCCTCTTGCACGTAATTTTCCCCGATATCAAAATGACTTGATTCCAGGATGCTGGAAACAGCTTCCGGTGGATGCAGCTTGGAAACAGCTATCAGGGTTATGTCGTTGAAAGAGCGATTAGCTTTTTGTGCATGCTCTTGTATTTGATCCTGTACGGATCTCAAATTGTTTCTGATTTCTTTGGGATCCAGCATAAATAAGTCCTTTAGGTTGTATAGAAATAGTTGTTTAGGCTTCTGCGGAATCAAGCGTCTTTAAAAAGTTGATATCTTTGTGCCAATCCGGCTCTATTTTTACCCAGAGTTCCAAGTGGACCTTTTTGCCAATAAGATCCGAGATCTCAATACGGGATTGATAACCGATTTTTTTCAAGTGTTGGCCCTTGTTGCCAATTACTATCTTTTTGTGGCTCTTTTTGGAAACATAGATTATGCAGTTGATTATTACCTGGTTGTTCTCCGGAATTTCTTCCCAATGCTCGATTTTTACCGCTATGGAATAAGGCAGTTCTTGTTCCAGGGAAAGAAATATCTTTTCCCGGACGATTTCTGTGACAAAAAACCTGATCGGCATGGTGGAGAGTTGATCTTCCGGATATAAAAAAGGACCTGCCGGCAGGGTGGAAATCAGATTTTCCAGCAGGGCATCGGTTCCCTGCTCCCTGCTGGCTGAAATCGGAAATATCTCGGCATGTGGCCAGAAGCTGTTTAAGTGTTGCAATATTTCGAGTAGATTTGCCTTGTCTGTTACCAGGTCTGTTTTATTCAGGCCTATTCGAAAAGGAAAACCGGTATTCTTCAGGGGAGTTTTCAAGGTTTTCAAGTCCTGGTCCAATTTAGATAGTTTTTGTACGTAGAGGGATGCGTCGAGTACAAGCAGGATAGTATCCGCACTCATGAGGGTTTGCCATGCTGTTTCCACCAGGTAGGAGTTCATGGTCTCTTTGGAGTGATGGACTCCCGGGGTGTCTAAAAATACGATTTGTGCTGTGTCAGTGGTAAGTATGCCGCTTATGTTGTTCCTGGTTGTTTGGGGCTTGGGACTTATA